>NZ_JACVBS010000011.1:0-254761 GCF_014852545.1 Variovorax sp. VRV01 | reverse complement strand
AGGGAGCGAGCCATTCGAGACGCTGCTCGTAGCCCTTCTTGTTGAAGTCCCCGTTCGCGTCGAAGTCGGTCAACGGGAACGAGAGCAGGCCGGAGCCCATGATGGATTTGAGTTCTTGAGGGTTCATCGAGACACCAATGAGAGTGAGTTGAAAATGGATCCTGGGGCGCTTAGTCGAGTTTGATGCCCGCGTCGGCCACCACCTTGGCCCAGCGCGCGCGTTCCTTGCCGAAGAACTGCTCTTCCTCGGCCGGCGCCATGGTCACGACCTCGGCGCCCTGGCCTGCGAGGCGCGAGCGGATGTCGGCTGAGCGGATGACGGTGATCAGTTCCTTGTTGAGGCGCTGCACGATGGCGTCGGGCGTGCCCTTGGCCACCCGCACGCCTTGCCAGGTGCCCGACTCGAAGCCGGCCACGCCCTGCTCCGCGATGGTGGGCACTTCGCCGATCAGCGGCATGCGCGTCGCTTTCGAGACGCCGAGCACCTTGAGCTTGCCGCTCTGCACATGAGGCAGGGTGGCGAGCATGCCGTTCATCAGGATCTGCGTCTGGCCCGCCACCGTGTCCTGCACCGCCTGCACGCCGCCCTTGTAGGGCACGTACTGCCAGCGCGCCCCGCTCGCGCGCTCGAGCGCCACGCCGGCCAGGTGCGGCGCGCTGCCGGTGGCGGTCACGGCAAAATTGATTTCCGACTTCTTCGACAGCGCGACCAGTTCCTTCAGGTTGTTGGCCTGGACCGACGGGTGCACCACCAGCAGATGCGGCGAATAGGCCAGCATGGTCACGCCGCGCAGGTCCTTGGAAGGATCGAAAGGCAGCCGCGTATAGACCGAGGGGCTGATGGCGAGCGCGCCGACGTCGCACAGCAGCAGCGTGTAGCCGTCGGGCTTGGACTTGGCGACGAAATCGGCGCCGAGGTTGCCGTTGGCGCCCGGCTTGTTCTCGACGATGACCGGCTGGCCGAGCGCCTCCGACAACTGCTGGCTGATGGAGCGGGCAATGATGTCGGACGAACCGCCCGGCGGGTACGGCACCACGATGCGCACGGGCTTGGACGGCCAGTTGTCGGCGGCATGCACGCCACCGGCCGCAAGCACGCCGCCGCCGAGGGCGCCAAGCATCAGATCACGTCGTTTCAAGCTCATTCCAAGTCTCCTGCTGAGTTGTGTTGTCAGTCATCGTACAACTAGGAATGACACTTGTCCAGCATCTGCCCGAAATTTCTTCTCAGGAAGCCGCTGGCGGCGTCTTGGCCGCGGCCTGCTGGGCCGCTTCCTGCGCCACGCGCAGCCGTTCGCGGCTGTTGGTCAGGTGGATGCGCATGGCCGCCCGGGCCGACTCGGGATCGCGGCGGGCGATGGCCGCGTAGATTTCTTCGTGCTCGCGGTTGACGCGGCTCAGGTACTCGCCGCGCCGGTCGTAGTTGCGGATGGCGGTGATGCGCGTGCGCGGAATGATCGTGGTGCCCAGATGGCTCATGATGTCCGCGAAGTACGGGTTGCCGGTGGCCTGGGCGATCTGCAGGTGGAAGCGGAAATCCGGCGCCACGGTGTCCCCCGCCACCGCCACGTTGCGCTCGAAATCGTCGAGCGCCTGGCGCATCGCGAGCAGCTGCTCCTCGGTGCGGCGCGTGGCGGCCAGCCCGGCGGATTCGGTTTCGAGGCTGATGCGCAGCTCGAGCACCGCCAGCACGTCCACCGAGGTGGCGATGTCGGCGGAATCGAGCCGGAACATGCCGGCCGCGCGCGGCTGCAGCACGAAGGTGCCGACGCCATGGTGCGTTTCCACCAGCCCGGCGGCCTGCAGCTTGGACAGCGCCTCGCGCACCACGGTGCGGCTGACGCCGAAGGATTGCATGATGGCCGACTCGGTCGGCAGCTTGTCGCCCGGGCGCAGCTGCTGGCTGCGGATCTTCTCGCCCAGGTCCTCCACCAGCCCGTGGGCGAGCCCCCGCGCCCGCGGCCGCGGGCGCCCCACGAAGGGCGTGCCGGCGGCAACTTCTGTCGCCGCGTCGGAAATTGAGGGATTACCCGCAGTCGTCTGGACCATGGTCACGATAATAATCCCGCATTAGTTGTACGACAACAGATAACTTATCAGGCCAGCAAAAATGTCGACGTCCCAACAAGCCCCCCACCCCCCGCTCCACCGGATTCTGCTGACCGGCGCCGCCGGCGGACTGGGCAAGGTCCTGCGCGAACGCCTGCGCCCCTATGCCCGGATCCTGCGCCTGTCCGACATTGCCGCCCTCTCCCCTTCCGAGGGTGCGCACGAAGAAGTCGTCCCCTGCGATCTTTCGGACAAGGCCGCGGTCCACGCGCTGGTCGAGGGCTGCAGCGCCATCGTGCACCTGGGCGGCGTTTCGGTCGAGCGCCCGTTCGAGGAAATTCTCGAGGCCAACATCAAGGGCGTCTTCAACGTCTACGAAGCCGCGCGCCGCCACGGCGTGAAGCGCGTGGTGTTCGCCAGCTCCAACCATGTGATCGGCTTCTACAAGCAGACCGAGCACATCGACGCCCATGCCCCGCGCCGGCCCGACGGCTACTACGGCCTGTCGAAGTCCTTCGGCGAGGACATGGCGCAGTTCTATTTCGACCGCTGGGGCATCGAGACGGTGAGCATCCGCATCGGCTCGTCCTTCCCCGAGCCGCTCAACCGCCGCATGATGAGCACCTGGCTCAGCTACCGCGACCTGACCACGCTGATCGAGAAATCGCTCTTCACGCCCGACGTGAAGCACACGGTGGTCTACGGCATGTCCAACAACCGCGACGTCTGGTGGGACAACAGCGCGGCCGCCCACCTGGGCTTCGTGCCGCAGGACAGCTCCGAGGTGTTCCGCGACAAGGTCGAGGCGCAGCCACCCGTGGCGCCGACCGATCCCAACGCCATCTACCAGGGCGGTGCGTTCACGGCGCAGGGACCCTTCGGCGATGCAGGCTGAGCTCGTCCTCGATGCGCGCAACGGCACCGGCGAAAGCCCGGTGTGGCATGCCGCGGAACAGGCGCTCTACTGGGTCGACATTCCGGCGCGCGCGCTGAACCGCTGGCATGCGAGCGAAGGCCATGCCCGTTGGCATGCGGATGAAATGATCGCCTGCATCGCGCCGCGCGCCGATGCGCCCGGCGCCTGGATCGCCGGCATGGAAAGCGGCCTCTTCTCGCTCGCGCCGCAGGCCGGCGGCACGCTGGCCGCCACCGCGCTCGCCCCCGTGGCGCACGCCATGCCCGCGATGCGCTTCAACGATGGCCGCTGCGACCGCCAAGGCCGCTTCTGGGCCGGCACGATGCTGCAGGACATGGCCGCCGGCGCACGCGTCGGCCGGCTCTACAGCTACGCCAGGGGCAGCGCCGCAGCCGCCATGCGCCTGGACGATTTCATCGTGCCCAACGGGCTTGCCTTCAGCCCCGACGGCCGCACGATGTACCTCTCGGATTCGCATCCCGCGGTGCAGGCCATCTGGGCCTTCGACTACGACACCGACGCCGGCACGCCGCACAACCGCCGCCTGTTCGCCGACATGACGCCGCTGCCCGGCCGCCCCGACGGCGCGGCAATCGACGCCGACGGCTGCTACTGGATCTGCGGCAACGACGCCGGCCTGGTGCACCGCTTCACGCCCGATGGCAGGCTCGACCGCTCGCTCGAGGTGCCGGTGAAGAAGCCCGCGATGTGCGCCTTCGGAGGCCCGGCGCTCGACACGCTTTTCGTCACCTCGATCCGGCCCGGCGGCATCGACCTGTCGGACCAGCCCCTGGCCGGCGGCGTGTTCGCGCTGCGCCCCGGCGTGGCGGGCGTTCCCGAGCCGGCGTTCGGCGGCTGACTTTTTTCTTCTTTCCTTTTTACGACAACCACCAAGCAGAGGACGAGACAATGAAACTCCACAAGACCCTGATCGCACTTGCCGTGGGCGCCGCAGCCGCGCTCACCACACTGGCTGCCAGCGCCACCGAGTTCCGCTCGGCCGACATTCATCCCGACGACTACCCGACCGTGACCGCGGTCAAGTTCATGAGCGAGCGGCTCAAGGCGCTCTCGGGCGGCAAGCACAGCATCAAGGTGTTCAACAACAGCTCGCTCGGTAGCGAAAAGGACACCATCGAGCAGACCAAGATCGGCGCGCTGCAGATGGTGCGCGTGAACATCGCCCCGATGAACAACATCTGCGCCGAGACGCAGGTGCCCACCATGCCCTTCCTGTTCCGCTCGGTCGACCACCTGCACAAGGTGCTCGACGGCCCGATCGGCGAGGAGATCCTGAAGTCGTGCGAGAAGCAGGGCTTCGTCGGCCTCGCCTACTACGACAGCGGCGCGCGCTCGATGTTCACGGCCAAGAAGCCGGTGCGCAGCTTTGCCGACATGAAGGGCCTGAAGGTGCGCGTGCAGCAGTCCGACCTGTGGGTGTCGATGCTCGAAGCCATGGGTGCCAACGCCACGCCGATGCCCATGGGCGAGGTCTACACGGGCCTGAAGACCGGCCTGATCGACGCCGCCGAAAACAACTACCCGACCTATGAAAGCGCCCGCGCCTTCGAAGTGGCCAAGTACTACAGCAAGACCGAGCACTCGATGGCGCCCGAGATGCTGCTGTTCTCCAAGCGCGTGTGGGACAAGCTCTCGGCCGAGGAGCAGGGCTGGATCCGCCAGGCCGCGAAGGAGTCGGTGCCCTACATGCGCAAGCAGTGGGAAGAGCGCGAGATCAAGTCGCTCGCCACGGTGAAGGCCGGTGGCGCCGAGATCATCGAGGTCGACAAGGCGCCGTTCCAGGCCGCGATGAAGCCGGTGTACGACAAGTTCATCACGGACGCGAAGCTCAAGGACCTCGTCAAGCGCGTGCAGGACACGAAGTAAGCAAATCCATCTGCTGATTGGCTCCTTCCCCTTCCGGGGAAGGTTGGGATGGGGGCACGACGGCGCTGGCATAGAGACGCTGCTTGCCCCCACCCCTGCCCTCCCCCGGAAGGGGAGGGAGAAAGACAAAGAAGAACTTTCATGTACACCAAACTTTGCCGCACCCTCGCCCGTGCCTGCATGTGGTTAGGCATCCTCGGGCTCGTCGCGGTGATCTGCGCCGTGAGCTGGCAGGTGTTCGGCCGCTATGTGCTCAACAACACCCCCACCTGGGCTGAAAGCCTGGCGCTGCTGCTGGTGCTCTACGTCACGATGTTCGGCGTCGCCGTCGGCGTGCGCGACGCGGGCCACATCGGCCTCGAATCCTTTCTCGTGCTCGCGCCCGACTGGCTGCGGCTGAAGATGGAATACCTGATCCACGCGCTGATCCTGCTGTTCGGCCTGGCCATGGCCTGGAATTGCGCCTCCCTTGCCGAATCGGTGTGGGACTACCGGCTGCCCACGCTCTGGATCTCCGAGGGCTGGAAATACGTGCCCGCCTCGGCGGCCGGCGTCCTCATCGTGATGTTCTCCATCGAACACATCATCGCGCTCGCCCAAGGCCGCGAAGTCGAACCCGCCTGGGGATAACCAATGCACACCCCCAGGCTTCGCGCACTTCGTGTCGCTTCTCCACCCCCCTTGCAGGGGGCAATGCCTGCGGCCCGGCAAAGCCGGTTCCGCGGCATTCCCCGAACAGTCCATTGCGCCCCCACCACCGGCGAGGCGGCCAGATCATGACCATTCCTCTGTTGATTCTTTGCCTCTCGTTCACGCTCTTCCTGCTGCTGGGCGTGCCGGTCGCCTTCTCGATCGGCCTCTCGGCCCTGTCCACGCTGCTGTATGAAGGCCTGCCGCTGGAGGTCGGCTTCCAGCAGATGACCTCGGGCATGGGCATCTTCTCGTTCCTTGCGATTCCGTTCTTCATCTTTGCCGGCGAGCTGATGCTCTACGGCGGCATCGCGGACCGCATCGTCAACTTCGCGCGCAACCTCGTGGGCCACGTGCGCGGCGGGCTCGGCATGTCGAACGTGGTGGCCTGCACGCTGTTCGGCGGCGTCTCGGGCTCGCCCGTGGCGGACGTCTCGGCCATGGGCGCCGTGATGATCCCGATGATGAAGAAGGAGGGCTACCACGCCGACTACGCCGTCAACGTGACGACCCATGCGGCCCTCGTCGGCGCGCTGATGCCGACCAGCCACAACCTGATCATCTATTCGCTCGCGGCGGGCGGCAAGGTGTCGATCGCGGCACTGATCCTGGCGGCGCTGCTGCCGGCGGCGGTGCTCACCCTCAGCAACCTCGCGGCCGCCTACCTGGTGGCGGTGAAGCGCGGCTATCCGGCCGGCAGCTTCCCGGGCTGGGCCATCGTGGCGCGCTCGTTCGCGGCGGCGCTGCCGGGCCTGTTCATCGTGGTGCTGATCCTCGGCGGCATCCTGTCGGGCATCTTCACGGCAACGGAGTCGGCGGCCGTGGCGGTGCTCTATGCGCTGGCGCTCACCATCTTCGTCTACCGCACGCTGAAGTGGGAGCACTTCGTGAAGGCGGCCTCGAAAGCAGTGCGCACCACCGGCGTGATCCTGCTGCTGATCGGCATCTCGAGCACCTTCGGCTACCTGATCAGCCTGTATGGCGTGGCCGAGCTCACGGGCCAGATGCTGTCGCAGATCACGAGCACGCCGTGGGTGATCTTCCTGCTCATCAACATCATCCTGTTCGTGCTGGGCACCTTCCTCGACATGGCGGCAACGATCCTGCTGTGCACGCCGATCTTCCTGCCGATCGCACAGCACTACGGCATGAGCTCGGTGCAGTTCGGCATCGTGATGCTGATCAACTGTGCGCTCGGCCTGAACACGCCGCCGGTGGGCACCACGCAGTTCGTGGGCTGTGCGATCGGCGGCGTGTCGGTGGGCACGGTGATGAAGACCATCTGGCCGTTCTACGGCGCGCTGATCTTCGCGCTGGCGGTGGTCACCTTCGTGCCGGCGTTCTCGACCTGGCTGCCGAGCATGTTCATGGTGGTGAAGTAACAGCAGCCAAGACAGAGGTTCCGCGATGACCGATCCGAACACCCGAGCACCGCTCTTCATCCGCATGCACGCGGCGGACAACGTCGCCATCGTGGCCAACGACGGCGGCCTGCCCGCCGGCACCGTGCTCGCGTCCGGCCTCGTGCTGGTCGACAAGGTGCCGCAGGCACACAAGGTGGCGCTGGAAGACATTCCCGAAGGCGGCGTGGTGCGGCGCTACAACGTGCCGATCGGCTATGCCCTGAAGCCGATCCCGGCCGGCAGCTGGGTGCACGAGCGCCTGCTGCAGATGCCCGCCGCGCGCGAGCTCGAAGGCCTGCCGATCGCCACCGTGCGGCCGCCCGCGCAGCCGCCGCTGGAGGGCTATACCTTCGAGGGCTACCGCAACCTCGACGGGTCGGTGGGCACGCGCAACATCCTCGCCATCACGCAGACCGTGCAGTGCGTGGCGGGCGTGGTCGATTTCGCGGTGCAGCGCATCAAGGCCGAGCTGCTGCCCAAGTACCCCCACGTCGACGACGTGGTGGGCCTGTCGCACAGCTACGGCTGCGGCGTGGCCATCGATGCGCCCGATGCCGTCATTCCGATCCGCACGCTGCGCAACATCAGCCTCAACCCGAACTTCGGCGGCGAAGTGATGGTCATCAGCCTGGGCTGCGAGAAGCTGCAGCCCGAGCGCCTGCTGCCGCCGGGCAGCATCGCGCTGGTGGACGAGCGCAATGTGGCCGACGTGGGCGAGACGGCCAATGCCAAGCTCGACGTGGTGTGCCTGCAGGACGACGCGCACGTCGGCTTCATGTCGATGATCGACTCGATCATGCGGCAGGCCGAGGAGCATCTGGAGCGGCTCAACGCCCGCCGGCGCGAAACCGTGCCGGCCAGCGAGCTGGTGGTGGGCGTGCAGTGCGGCGGCAGCGACGCGTTTTCGGGCGTCACGGCCAATCCGGCCGTGGGCTTCTGCACCGACCTGCTGGTGCGCGCCGGCGCCACCGTGATGTTCTCGGAAGTGACCGAGGTGCGCGACGGCATCGACCAGCTCACCTCGCGCGCCACCACCCCCGAGGTGGCCGAGGCCATGATCCGCGAGATGGCCTGGTACGACGCCTACCTGGACCGCAGCCGCGTCGACCGCAGCGCCAACACCACGCCCGGCAACAAGAAGGGCGGGCTCTCGAACATCGTGGAGAAGGCCATGGGCTCGATCGTCAAGAGCGGCAGCGCGCCGATCTCCGGCGTGGTCTCGCCGGGCGAGAAGGCCAGGCAGAAGGGCCTGCTCTATGCCGCCACGCCTGCCAGCGACTTCATCTGCGGCACGCTGCAGCTGGCCGCCGGCATGAACCTGCACGTGTTCACCACCGGCCGCGGCACGCCCTACGGCCTGGCCGAAGTGCCGGTGATCAAGGTGGCCACGCGCAGCGACCTGGCGCGGCGCTGGCACGACCTGATGGACGTGAACGCGGGCCGCATCGCCGACGGCGACGCCACCATCGAGGACATCGGCTGGGAGCTGTTCCGCCTGATGCTCGACGTGGCCAGCGGCCGCAGGAAGACCTGGGCCGAACAGTGGAAGCTGCACAACGCGCTGGTGCTGTTCAACCCGGCACCCGTGACCTGAACCCACCGACCTCGAAAGGAACATCCATGGAAGACCTCAAGGGCAAGACAGCGCTGGTTACCGGCGCCAGCACCGGCATCGGCGCCGCCGTGGCCATTGCGTTCGCGGCGCGCGGCATGCGCGTGGCGGTGCACTACAACAGCTCGGCCGACGCCGCCAACCAGGTCGTCGAGACCATCCGCAAGGCCGGCGGCGACGCCTTTGCACTGCAGGCCGACGTGCGCGACACCGCCGCGATCCGCGAATGCGTCAAGCAGGCGGCGGCGCGCTTCGGCCGCATCGACGTGCTGGTGAACAACGCCGGCAGCCTGGTCAAGCGCGTGCCCATCGCCGAGTTCGACGATGCGCTGTTCGACGAGGTGATGCACATCAACGCACGCTCGGTGCTCGCGTTTGCGCGCGAGGTGGTGCCGCTGATGCGCACCCAGGGCGGCGGCAACATCATCAACGTGACCTCGGTCGCGGCGCGCACCGGCGGCGGGCCGGGCGCCTACCTGTACGCGGGCTCCAAGGGCTTCGTGAGCACGGCCACGCACGGACTCGCGAGGGAGCTCGTCGGCGACAGCATCCGCGTCAACGCGGTGGCGCCCGGCGTGATCCAGACGCCGTTCCAGGACCGCTTCTCGACGCCCGCAATGCTCGAATCGTTCCGCACTGCCATTCCCATGGGCCGCATCGGCACACCCGACGAATGCGTGGGCGCCTTCCTCTACCTGGCTTCGGAACAGCTTTCGGGCTACGTGACGGGCCAGGTGATCGAAGTGAATGGCGGGCAGTACATGCCCTGACGCGGCAGAGCGCGCTTTTTCGAGACACGGGAATCAGATCAATAACGGAGACAACAACTGATGAAGAGAAGCAGATTCCTTGGCGGCCTCGCCACCCTTTCGGCCGCGTGCGCCCTTTCGCTCGGGTTCGCCGCGCCTGCCGCGGCGCAGGCGGGCGACTTTCCGAACCGCACGATCGAGCTGCTGGTGCCCTACCAGCCGGGCGGCGGCACCGACGGCCTGGCGCGCGCCTTCTCCGAGGCCAGCCGCAAGCACATCTCGCAGAGCATCGTGATCGTCAACCGCCCGGGCGCGGGCGGCGCCATCGGCTGGACCGAGGTGATCAACGCCAAGCCCGACGGCTACAAGCTCGCGGTGCTCACGGTGGAACTGCTGACGCTGCCGCACCTGGGCCTGGCCAAGTTCAACTACGACGACTTCCAGCCCATCGCGCAGCTCAACGCCGACCCGGCCGCCATCACCGTCAAGGCCGATGCGCCGTGGAACACGATCGAGGAATTCCTGGCGGCGGCAAGGAAGTCGCCCGAGGGCGTGCGCGTCGGCAACTCGGGCAACGGCTCGATCTGGCACCTGGCGGCCGCAGCGCTCGAAGACAAGACCGGCACCAGGTTCGGCCATATCCCGTTCCAGGGTGCGGCGCCCGCGGTGCTGGCGCTGCTGGGCGGACACATCGAGGCCGTGGCGGTAAGCCCGGCCGAAGTCACGACGCATGTGCAGTCCGGCAAGCTCAAGGTGCTGATGGTCATGGCCGACAAGCGCGTGAAGGGCTTCGACAAGGTGCCTACCGCCAAGGAGCGCGGCATCGACCTGTCTATCGGCACCTGGCGCGGCCTCGGCGCCCCCAAGAACACGCCGCCCGAAGTGATGGCCAAGCTGCGCGAGATCACGGCCAAGACGGCCGCCGAGCCGCTCATGCATGAAGTGATGGACCGGCAGAACCTCGGCTACGTCTACACGGACGGCGCAGTGTTCAAGGAAACCCTGGCCAAGGACAACGCCTACTTCAAGGCGCTGATCGCCAAACTCAACATCAAGCCATGAACCGCCGCACTCCCATCCTTCGCGCGCTTCAGGGCGCGGCTGCGCTGCTGTCCGTTGCCGCCATGGGCCACGCCTGGGCCGCCACCTGGGTCTACGTGTCCAACGCCGACAGCCAGGAGATCTCGGTGCTCGAGCTGGATCGCGCGGAAGGCGTGCTCAAGCCGGTGCAGACGCTCAACGTCGGCGGCACGGTGATGCCGATGGCCGTGAGCCACGACAAGCGCGTGCTCTACGCCGCACTGCGCTCGCAGCCGTTCCGCGTGGTCAGCATGTCGATCGACGCGGCCACCGGCAAGCTGCAGAAGCTCGGCGAGGCGCCGCTGGCCGACAGCATGGCCAACATCGACCTCGACGCGAGCGGCAAGTGGCTCTTCGCGGCTTCCTACCAGGGCGGCAAGATTTCGGTCAACGCCATCGGCAAGGACGGCGCGGTGGGCCCGATCCAGCAGCTGGTCCAGACCGGGCCGAACGCGCATGCGGTGCACGCCGATGCGGGCAACCGCTTCGTGCTCGCCACCAGCCTGGGCGGCGACCACGTGTCGAGCTGGCGCTTCGATGCGGACAAAGGACTGCTGTCGGCCAACGATCCGCCGCTGACCATGGGCACCGCCAAGTCGGGGCCGCGCCACTTCGTCTGGGACAAGGCGCAGCGGCACGTCTACCTGCTGAACGAGCTCGACGCGTCCCTGCAGGTGTACGCATGGGACGCGGCGCGCGGCACGCTCAAGCTGGAGCAGAGCACCACCACGCTGCCGCCGGGCTTCACGGGCAAGCCCTGGGCGGCCGACCTGCACCTGTCGCCCGACGGGCGCTTCCTGTACGCCTCGGAGCGCACCTCGAGCACGCTCTCGGCGTTCAGGGTGGACGCGGCGAGCGGCCAGCTGCAGCCGCTGGGCCAGACGCCGACCGAGAAAGGGCCGCGCGGCTTCGCGATCGATTCCAGCGGCCGCTACCTGATTGCCGCCGGGCAGGAGTCGCACGGCGTTTCGCTGTACCCCATCGATTCCGCGACCGGTGCGCTGGGCAAGCCTTCGCGCATCGCCGCGGGCAAGAACCCGAACTGGATCGAAATCGTCGACGCACCGTGACGCGACGACGGCCATCAACATCATCAAAGGAGATATCGCCATGCAACGCCGCACATTGATCCGCACCGCCCTCGCCTCTTCGCTCGCCGCGGGCCTGCCCGCGTTCGCGCAGGGCCCCGGCAACTGGCCCACGGGCAAGGCCATCACCTACCTCGTGCCCTTTCCCGCGGGCGGCACGACCGACGTGCTGGCCCGCCTGATCGGCCAGAAGCTCGGTCCGGTGCTGGGCACGAGCGTGATCATCGACAACAAGGGCGGCGCCGGCGGCAGCGTGGGCTCGGAAATCGGCTCGCGCGCAGCACCCGACGGCTTCACGATGGTGGGCGGCACGATCAGTTCGCACGCCATCAACGTGAGCCTGTATCCGAAGCTCGGCTACGACCCGCAGAAGTCGTTTGCCCCGGTGACGCTGATCGGCACCAACCCGCTGGTGCTGGTGGTCAACCAGGCCAGCCCGTACAAGACGCTGAAGGACGTGCTGGAAGCCAGCAAGACCAAGTCGGGCGGGCTCTCGTCGGCCTCGGCCGGCACCGGGACCTCGCAGCACCTGTCGCTCGAACTGCTGGCGTTCAAGTCGGGCGTGAAATTCACGCACATTCCATACAAGGGCAGCGGCCCGGCGATCCAGGACGTGATCGGCGGCCAGGTCGACATGATGTTCGACACCACGGTGGTGGCGGGTCCGCACATCCAGAGCGGCAAGCTGCGCGCCATTGCCGTGACCTCGGCCAAGCGCCTGGCCTCGATGCCCGACGTGCCGACGGTTGCGGAGTCCGGCATCGCGGGCCTGCAGGACTTCGAGGTGCTGTCGTGGCAGGCGATCTTCGTGCCCGCGGGCACGCCGGCGCCCATCGTCGAGCGGCTGCACACCGAGATCCGCAAGATCCTCGCCACGCCCGAGATGCAGGAAAAGCTCAAGGGCTTCGGCATGGAGCCCGCCGACCTCGGCACGGCAAAGATCGCGGCCTTCCAGAAGGCCGAGGTCGAGAAGTGGGCGCAGGTGATCAAGGCCGCGGGCATCAAGGCCGACTGACGCCGGCCGGGGCGCCCGCAAGGCGCGTCCCGGACACGGGAAACGGCGCGCCGGATACAAGGGAAGCCTCCTACTTCCGGGCCGCCGGGCGCTTTATAGAATGCCCCTCCGATTCGCACTCCAGGCATTCCACGCCTCCCACACGTGTCCGACCGCTCTGCCGTACTGCCCCAATACCTGTTCCCCAAGCAGGCCCTGACGAACTTCGCCGGCTGGGTCGCGGGCAAGGAACGCGGCGCCGTCACCACCTGGATCATCCGGCGCTTCGTTGCCAAGTACGGCGTCGACATGGACGAGGCGCTCGAATCCGACATCAACCACTACAAGAGCTTCAACCAGTTCTTCACGCGCGCGCTCAAGCCCGGCGTGCGGCCGCTCGCGCAGGCCGACCTCGTGTGCCCGGTGGACGGCGCGATCAGCCAGTTCGGCGCCATCGAGGGCGACCAGATCTTCCAGGCCAAGGGCCACAACTACAGCACCACCGCGCTGGTCGGCGGCGACGCGGTGCTCGCGGCGCGCTTCGCGCACGGCAGCTTCGCCACGCTGTACCTGAGCCCGAAGGACTACCACCGCATCCACATGCCGTGCGACGGGCGCCTGGTGCGCATGATCCACGTGCCCGGCGACCTGTTCTCGGTCAACCCGGTCACCGCGCGCGGCGTGCCCGGGCTGTTCGCGCGCAACGAGCGCGTGGTGTGCGTCTTCGAATCTGCGCATGGCCCCTTCGTGCTGGTGCTGGTGGGCGCCACCATCGTCGGCAGCATGGCCACCGTGTGGCACGGCGTGGTCAATCCGCCGCGCGGCGGCGAGCTGCGCGAATGGCACTACGCCGACCAGCAGATCGTGCTCGGGCAGGGCGAGGAGATGGGCCGCTTCCTGCTCGGCTCCACTGTCGTCATGCTGTTCCCGCCCCCCCCGCTGGCCTTCAACCCCGACTGGGCGCCCACCCGGCCGGTCCGGCTGGGCGAAGCCATGGCCAATTTCGCGAATTTGTGAAGCTTTGTCTCAGGGCCCGCATGCAGCATGCACCCGTAGCTATAAAACTAGTAGCATCGTGATCCTTGCGCTATAGTCGCCCGCCAACGCGCGGTCCTGTAGCGAGCCAACAAGAACGCGAGGCACCGGCCCTGCCCAGGACCGATGGCCCGCCCAGCCCCGAGGAGATGATGTCGATGAGTACCAAGGAAAACGCAGCCGTCAGCCAGCTGCTTGCGCTTCTCGAGGCCCGCTACGCACTTCGCGTGCTCTGGGCGCTGCGCGACGGCCATGCCCAGACCTTCCGGCTGCTGCAGGACAGCGTCGGCAGCATCACCCCCAACACGCTCAACACCCGCATCAAGGAACTGCGCGAGGCCGGCCTCGTGAGCCACGGCGGCGACGGCTACAGCCTCACGGTGAGCGGACAGGACCTCCTGAAGCGGCTCTCGGACCTTCAGGCCTTCGCGGGCAAGTGGCAGCTGGGCCAGGTCAAGAAGGCCGCGGCACCGGCGGCGCCCACGCCCGCGGCACCTTCGTCGTCTTCGCCTTCGGCGCCTTCTTCTTCCTCCTCCCCGGGCGCACCGCCCTCTGCCCCGCCTGCGGCGCCGTCCCCACCTTCCTCCGTCCCGCCTCTTGACACCGGCAATTGAGCAGGCCGGCGGGGCCGCTGCCGGGCGTCGGTAAACTCCGCGCCTTCGGTCCGTTTATCCATCCACCTTCCATCCTCCCATTGACGCAAGGAGCGTTCAACATGCCTACCACTCCCTCCGGCCTGCAATACGAAGACACCACCGTGGGCGACGGCGCAGAAGCCAAGGCCGGCCAGCACGTGCACGTGCACTACACCGGCTGGCTCTACAACGACGGCGTGCAAGGCGCCAAGTTCGACTCGAGCCGCGACCGCAACGACCCGTTCGCGTTCTCGCTGGGCGCCGGCCAGGTCATCAAGGGCTGGGACGAAGGCGTTGCCGGCATGAAGATCGGCGGCAAGCGCACGCTGATCATTCCGGCTTCGCTGGGCTACGGCGCGCGCGGCGCGGGCGGCGTGATCCCGCCGAACGCCACGCTGAAGTTCGACGTCGAACTGCTCGACGCGCACTGAGATCGCCCCCCCGGGGGCCGCGCGCACGGCGTGCCGCGGCACCCTTGCGTCGGCGCCTTTGTTCCCGTTGCGGCCTCCCGGCCGCATTTTTTCGCTTGAAAAGCCCCTGACCAGCCCCAAGTGGCTGGCTATCGTTTGTTTCCCGGCCCCCCGCCGGTTCTTTGAAAAATGTCTGACCCGCAACAATCCGCACAGAATTCGCAAATGCTGCAAGGCGAGCCAAGCCCCGAAGAACTGGAAGCCGCACAGGCTGCCAACGAAGCGGAGGCGCAGGACGCGCTGGCCGCGGCCCAGGGCGAACTCGCTGCCCTGCAGGCCAGGAACGCCGAACTGTCCGACCAGTACCTGCGCGCCCAGGCCGACGTCCAGAACGCCCGCCGCCGCGCCGACGACGAAATCACCAAGGCGCGCAAGTTCGCGGTCGAAGCCTTTGCCGAGAGCCTGCTGCCGGTGACCGACAGCCTCGAAGCCGGCCTGGCCATCAAGGACGCCACGCCCGAACAGATCCGCGAAGGCGCCGAAGCCACGCTGCGCCAGCTCAAGAGCGCGCTCGAACGCAACAAGGTGATCGAGGTGGCCCCCGCTCCCGGCGCCAGGTTCGACCCGCACCAGCACCAGGCCATCTCGGTGGTGCCCGCTCCCGAGCAGGAGCCCAACACCGTGGTGACCGTGCTCCAGAAGGGCTACACCATCAACGACCGCGTGCTGCGCCCGGCGCTGGTCACCGTCAGCGCCCCCAAGTAAGCGGCGCGGCACACACGATTCCCACAGGAAATCCCCGCTTCATACCTTGAATCGCGCCGGGTTATCCACAAGTTCATAACAACATATTTTTCAGGCTTTCAGGAGTAAGAACATGGCAAAGATCATCGGCATCGACCTCGGCACCACCAACTCGTGCGTGTCGATCATGGAAGGCAACACCACGCGTGTGATCGAGAACTCGGAAGGTGCGCGCACCACGCCGTCGATCGTGGCCTACCAGGAAGACGGCGAAGTGCTGGTCGGTGCCTCGGCCAAGCGCCAGGCCGTGACCAATCCCAAGAACACGCTGTACGCGATCAAGCGCCTGATCGGCCGCAAGTTCGAGGAGAAGGAAGTCCAGAAGGACATCGACCTGATGCCCTATACCATCGCGAAGGCCGACAACGGCGACGCGTGGGTGGAAGTGCGCGGCAAGAAGATCGCGCCCCAGCAAGTCAGCGCCGACATCCTGCGCAAGATGAAGAAGACCGCCGAAGACTATCTCGGCGAGCCCGTGACCGAAGCCGTGATCACGGTGCCGGCCTACTTCAACGACGCGCAGCGCCAGGCCACCAAGGACGCCGGCCGCATCGCGGGCCTGGACGTCAAGCGCATCATCAACGAGCCTACCGCTGCTGCCCTGGCCTTCGGCCTCGACAAGCAGGACAAGGCCGACCGCAAGATCGCCGTGTATGACCTCGGCGGCGGCACCTTCGACATCTCGATCATCGAGATCGCGGACGTCGACGGCGAGAAGCAGTTCGAAGTGCTGTCGACCAACGGCGACACCTTCCTGGGCGGCGAAGACTTCGACCAGCGCATCATCGACTACATCATTGCCGAGTTCAAGAAAGAGCAAGGCGTGGACCTGGGCAAGGACGTGCTCGCGCTGCAACGCCTGAAGGAAGCGGCCGAAAAGGCCAAGATCGAGCTGTCGAACAGCGCGCAGACCGACATCAACCTGCCCTACATCACGGCCGATGCCTCGGGTCCGAAGCACCTGAACATCAAGCTCACGCGCGCCAAGCTCGAAAGCCTGGTCGACGAGCTGGTCGAGCGCACCATCGCGCCCTGCCGCCTGGCCATCAAGGACGCCGGCATCAGCGTGTCGGACATCAACGACGTGATCCTGGTCGGCGGCATGACCCGCATGCCCAAGGTGCAGGAAAAGGTGAAGGCCTTCTTCGGCAAGGAGCCGCGCAAGGACGTGAACCCCGATGAAGCCGTGGCCGTCGGCGCCGCCATCCAGGGCCAGGTGCTCTCGGGCGACCGCAAGGACGTGCTGCTGCTGGACGTGACCCCGCTGTCGCTGGGCATCGAGACCATGGGCGGCGTGATGACCAAGATGATCACGAAGAACACCACGATCCCGACGAAGTTCGCGCAGACCTTCTCCACCGCCGAGGACAACCAGCCGGCCGTGACCATCAAGGTGTTCCAGGGCGAGCGCGAGATCGCCTCGGGCAACAAGCTGCTGGGCGAATTCAACCTCGAAGGCATTCCGCCGGCAGCGCGCGGCACGCCGCAGATCGAGGTGAGCTTCGACATCGACGCCAACGGCATCCTGCACGTGGGCGCCAAGGACAAGGGCACCGGCAAGGAAAACAAGATCACCATCAAGGCGAACTCGGGCCTGTCGGAAGACGAGATCCAGAAGATGGTGAAGGACGCCGAGCTCAACGCGGCCGAGGACAAGAAGAAGGTCGAGCTGGCGCAGGCCCGCAACCAGGGTGAAGCCATGGTGCACAGCGTGAAGAAGTCGCTCGGCGAGCACGGCGCGAGCCTGGACGCCGGCGAGAAGGAAAAGATCGAAGCCGCGATCAAGGACCTGGAAGAAGTCCTCAAGGGCGAGGACAAGGCCTCGATCGAGGAAAAGACCAACACGCTGATGACCGCGAGCCAGAAGCTCGGCGAGAAGATGTACGCCGATGCGCAGGCCGCGGCCGGCGCCGCCGGCGGCCCGGGTGCCGCTGCTGCTGGCCCGGAAGCTGCAAGCGCACCGGCCGACGACAACGTGGTCGACGCCGAGGTCAAGGAAGTCAAGAAGGGCTGATCCTCAGTCCTTCGAACGAGGCTGGACCACCTGACCGGGTGTTCCAGCCTTTCTCGCTTCAAGTTACGGCTTCCCGCCAGCCCCGACCGAACCAGCCATGGCCACAAAACGCGACTACTACGAGACCCTCGGCGTTCCCAAGAACGCGAGCGAGGAGGAAATCAAGAAGGCTTATCGCAAGCTTGCGATGAAGCACCACCCGGACCGCAACCACGGCGACACCACCAAGGACGCCGAGTCCAAGTTCAAGGAGGTCAAGGAAGCCTACGAAATGCTGTCGGACGCGCAGAAACGCGCGGCCTACGACCAGTACGGCCACGCCGGCGTCGACCCCAACATGCGCGGCGGCCCGGGTGCCGAAGGCTTCGGCGGCTTTGCGGAGGCCTTTGGCGACATCTTCGGCGACGTGTTCGGCGGCGCGCGCGGGCGCACCAGCGGCGGGCGCCAGGTGTTCCGCGGCAGCGACCTGAGCTATGCGATGGAAGTCACGCTGGAAGAAGCGGCCGAGGGCAAGGAAGCGCAGATCCGCATCCCCAGTTGGGACGACTGCGGCACCTGCAAGGGCACCGGCGCCAAGCCCGGCACCAAGCCCATCACCTGCACCACCTGCCACGGCGCCGGCGCCGTGCAGATGCGCCAGGGCTTCTTCAGCGTGCAGCAGACCTGCCCCACCTGCCACGGCAGCGGCAAGATCATTCCCGAGCCCTGCACCGTGTGCCATGGCCAGGGCAAGATCAAGAACAACAAGACGCTCGAGGTCAAGATCCCGGCCGGCATCGACGACGGCATGCGCATCCGCAGCACCGGCAACGGCGAACCGGGCACCAACGGCGGGCCGCCCGGCGATCTCTACATCGAGATCCGCCTCAAGAAGCACGAACTGTTCGAGCGCGACGGTGACGACCTGCACTGCGTGGTGCCCGTGAGCATGACCACCGCGGCACTCGGCGGAGAGATCAGCGTGCCCACGCTCAAGGGCGCCGCCGCCATCGACATTCCCGACGGCACCCAGAGCGGCAAGCAGTTCCGCCTGCGCGGCAAGGGCATCAAGGGCGTGCGCTCCAGCTATCCGGGTGACCTGTACTGCCACGTGCGCGTCGAAACCCCGGTCAAGCTCACCGAGCACCAGCGCAAGCTGCTCAAGGAGCTCGACGAATCGCTCAAGAAGGGCGGCGACAAGCACAGCCCGACCGACAAGGGCTGGTTCGACAAGGCCAAGGAATTCTTCAGCTGAAGAAGAGGCGCCGGCATGCAGCAAGGCGCACTTCGCTGCGCCCTGCCTCGACCTCCGGCCGGCGCCATCCTGAGGCCCGGCGCTGCCGATTCCCCTGTCTTTTCAAGTAGTTGGAAAGCGCGGCACGGACTCGCGCCGATGCCGCGCCGCTTCGCGCACGCGAACGGTGCCTGCCGACCTCGTTCGGTGCCGCGCACCATGACGACGCCGCCCCGGAACCTCGCCGACCACGCCTTGGCGCGCTTTCCCACGCCCACATGCGCGACATGCCCATCAAAAGATGGCGCGGGGATTGCTTTTATATATTTTTCGATTGAGCAATAAACCTAAACGCGACCCGGCGCGTTATTGGTCTGTAACCGCTTTGAGCAACCGGGAGCTCATTAGGAGGTGCTTTCGCCGGAAAAGATGCAATGACTGCATATGCCGATCGCCATAGGTATTTTCACTGGGCGGCAGGGTGGCGCTGAGTTCGATAGCCCGAACCCTGAAATTTAGCTGGAATTGCCAAATGCTGCGGGTTTTTCTCAGGAACTTTACTCGGCACTGTGGTTCTGATTTAACAAAGAATTTTCCGGGTGCACTCTTTGCTTTATGCTGTTTGTGCAGATGGAGATTAAGGGAGTTTCGATGGCTTGCAGCCATGGGCGGTACACCTTTAAAAAGTTGCTACGCGTTGCGGCTGCCGGCTTCGGGCCAATAAACCCGCAGACCTGATGGAGGCGTGACCATGGATGTGATCAGCAACTTTGCCGCCCGTTACGAGCGCACCCGCGAGGAAGTCCTCTCGCTGCAGGACTTCCTGGATATCTGCAAACGCGATCCCACCGCGTATGCCACCGCGTCCGAGCGGATGCTCAAGGCCATCGGCGAACCCGAGCTGGTCGACACGCGCAACGATTCCCGGCTTTCGCGAATCTTCGCGAACAAGGTCATCAAGATCTACCCGGCGTTCAAGGAGTTCTACGGCATGGAGGACGCCATCGAGCAGGTGGTGTCGTACTTCAGGCATGCCGCCCAGGGCCTGGAGGAAAAGAAGCAGATCCTCTATCTGCTCGGCCCCGTCGGCGGCGGCAAGAGTTCGATCGCCGAGCGCCTGAAGCAGCTCATGGAGCATGTACCCTTCTATGCCATCCAGGGTTCGCCGGTCAACGAAACGCCGCTGGGCCTCTTCGACGCCGCCGAAGACGGCGAAATCCTCGAGAAGGAATACGGCATCCCGCGGCGCTACCTGAACCGCATCCTCTCGCCCTGGGCCGTGAAGCGGCTCGAGGAGTACGGCGGCGACATCCGCCAGTTCAAGGTGGTCAAGCGCTACCCGTCGGTGCTGCGCCAGATCGCCGTGGCCAAGACCGAGCCCGGCGACGAGAACAACCAGGACATCTCCTCGCTGGTCGGCAAGATCGACATCCGCAAGCTCGAGACCTACGCCCAGGACGACCCCGATGCCTACGCCTATTCGGGGGGCCTGTGCCTGGCCAACCAGGGCCTGCTGGAGTTCGTGGAAATGTTCAAGGCGCCCATCAAGGTGCTGCATCCGCTGCTCACGGCCACCCAGGAAAGCAACTTCAAGGGTACCGAGGGCTTCGGCGCCATTCCATTCGACGGCATCGTGCTGGCGCACAGCAACGAGAGCGAATGGAAGGCCTTCCGCAACAACAAGAACAACGAGGCTTTCCTCGACCGCATCTACATCGTCAAGGTGCCCTACTGCCTGCGCGCCTCCGAGGAGATCAAGATCTACGAGAAGCTGGTGCGCAACTCGTCGCTCGCCAAGGCGCCGTGCGCCCCCGGAACGCTTCGCATGATGGCCCAGTTCTCGGTGCTCACGCGGCTGAAGGAGCCCGAGAACTCCAGCATCTACAGCAAGATGCAGGTCTACGACGGCGAGAACCTCAAGGACACCGACCCCAAGGCCAAGTCGATCCAGGAATACCGCGACTATGCCGGCGTCGACGAAGGCATGAGCGGCGTCTCGACCCGCTTCGCGTTCAAGATCATCTCGAAGGTGTTCAACTTCGACAGCTCCGAGGTGGCGGCCAACCCGGTGCACCTGATGTACGTGCTCGAGCAGCAGATCGAGCGCGAGCAGTTTCCGCCGGAAACCGAGCAGAAGTACATCAGCTACATCAAGGAGCTGCTGGCGCCGCGCTATGCCGAGTTCATCGGCAAGGAAATCCAGACCGCCTACCTGGAGAGCTACAGCGAGTACGGCCAGAACATCTTCGACCGCTACGTCACCTATGCCGACTACTGGATCCAGGACCAGGAGTTCCGCGACGTGGACACCGGCGAAGTGTTCGACCGCGCCTCGCTCAACGCCGAACTCGAGAAGATCGAGCGGCCCGCGGGCATCGGCAACCCGAAGGACTTCCGCAACGAGATCGTCAACTTCGTGCTGCGCGCGCGTGCCGGCAACGCCGGCCGCAACCCGGCGTGGACCAGCTACGAGAAGCTGCGCGCGGTGATCGAGAAGAAGATGTTCTCCAACACCGAGGAACTCCTGCCGGTGATCAGCTTCAACACCAAGAGCAGCGCCGACGAACAGAAGAAGCACGAGGACTTCGTGACCCGCATGGTCGAGAAAGGCTATACGGCCAAGCAGGTCCGCCTGCTCTGCGAGTGGTACCTGCGCGTGCGCAAGAGTTCATAGCGGGCAGTTCACAGCGGCGGGGCCCCAAAGGCTTCGCCCCCTTTTTGCAAGGAGCTTTGACAACATCGTGGCCATCCTGCAGCAGATCATCGACCGCCGGCTTTCGGGCAAGAACAAGTCCATTGGCAACCGCGAGCGCTTCCTCAGGCGCTACCGAGGGCAGATCCAGGAGGCCGTGCGGCGCGCGGTCAGCGGGCGCAACATCCGCGAACTGGAGCAAGGCGAAGATGTCACCCTGCCGCGCCACGATGTGTCCGAACCCGTCTTCGGCCATGCGCGCGGCGGCGACCGCGAATACGTGCACCCGGGCAACCAGGAATACCTGAAGGGCGACCGCATTGCGCGTCCCGAGGGACAGGCCGGCGGCGGCTCGGGAAGCGGCGAAGCCGGAGATGGCGGTGAGGGCGAGGACGACTTCGTCTTCCGCCTCACGCGCGAAGAGTTCATGCGCGTGTTCTTCGACGACCTGGCGCTGCCGCACCTCGTTCGCACCCAGATCGCCGAAGTCCCCGAATGGAAGAGCCACCGCGCCGGCTTCACGAGCGACGGCTCGCCCAACAACCTGCACGTGGTGCGCTCGATGCGCGGCGCCCTGGCGCGGCGCATCGCGCTGGGCGGCGAGCCGCGCAAGGAGCTGCGCCGCCTGGAGGCGCACCTGCTGCACCTGCGCGGGCACCCGCAGGCCGAGCAGCCTTTCATCCAGAAGGAAATCCTGGAGACCGAGGAGCGGATCGCCGAGCTGCGCCGCACGTCGCGCCACGTGCCCTACATCGATCCGATCGACCTGCGCTACCGCAACCGCGTGAAGACGCCCGTTCCCAGCGCCAAGGCCGTGATGTTCTGCCTGATGGACGTGTCGGGCTCGATGGACGAGGCGCGCAAGGACATGGCCAAGCGCTTCTTCATGCTGCTGTACATGTTCCTCACGCGCCATTACGAAACCATCGACCTCGTGTTCCTGCGCCACCACACGCAGGCGCAGGAAGTCACCGAGGAAGAGTTCTTCCATGCCACCGAAACCGGCGGCACCGTGGTGTCGAGCGCGCTGGTGCTGATGGACGAGATCATCAAGGCGCGCTACCCGAGCGGCGAATGGAACGTCTACGGCGCGCAGGCGAGCGACGGCGACAACTGGCACCAGGACAGCGGGCGCTGCCGCGAGCTGCTGGTCGACCACATCCTGCCGGTGGTGCGCTACTACGCCTATGTGCAGGTGGCCGAGACCGAGCAGAACCTGTGGCAGGAATACGCGCAGCTCGAAGGCATCGAGCCCAATTTTGCGATGCGCAAGGTATCGGACGCACGGGACATCTATCCCGTCTTCCGCGACCTCTTCAAGAAGGAGGGAGTGCCCGCATGACCTCCGACCACCCTCCCCTCGAGCGCAGCACCGAGCGCCTGGAGCGCCTACCCAGTCCGTCGGACTGGACCTTCGATCTCATCGAGACCTACCACGCCGAGATCGCGAAGACGGCCAGGAGCTTCGGCCTGGACGTGTACCCGAACCAGCTCGAGGTGATCACCGCCGAGCAGATGATGGATGCCTATGCCAGCGTCGGCATGCCCATGATCTACCGCCACTGGTCCTACGGCAAGCAGTTCATCGCCACCGAGAAGAACTACCGCCGCGGCCACATGGGGCTGGCCTACGAGATCGTCATCAACTCGGACCCCTGCATTGCCTACCTGATGGAAGAGAACACCATGGCCATGCAGGCCCTGGTGATCGCGCATGCGGCCTATGGCCACAACAGCTTCTTCAAGGGCAACTACCTGTTCCGGATGTGGACCGATGCGTCCTCGATCATCGACTACCTCGTCTATGCGCGGCACTACATCGCCGAATGCGAGGAACGCCACGGACTCGACGCAGTGGAGCAGCTGCTCGACTCCTGCCACGCGCTGATGAACTACGGCGTCGACCGCTATCGCCGTCCGCAGAAGCGTTCGCTGGCGCAGGAGAGTACGCAGCGCGCCGAACGCGAGCGCCACATGCAGCAGCAGGTCAACGACCTCTGGCGCACCCTGCCGCGCAAGAGCGAACACACGGCCGAATCCGACTCGTCGCGCCGCTTCCCCTCGGAACCGCAGGAAAACCTGCTCTACTTCATCGAGAAGAATGCCGCGCTGCTCGAGCCCTGGCAGCGCGAGGTGGTGCGCATCGTGCGCAAGATCGCGCAGTATTTCTATCCGCAGCGCCAGACCCAGGTCATGAACGAGGGCTGGGCCACGTTCTGGCACTACACCCTGCTGAACACCATGTACGACCGCGGCCAGCTCGCCGACGGCTTCATGATGGAATGGCTCAGCTCGCACACCGGCGTGATCTTCCAGCCGCCCGTCGGGCATCGCGCCTACAGCGGCATCAATCCCTATGCGCTGGGCTTCTCGATGTTCACCGAGCTGCGGCGCATCTGCGAGAAGCCTACCGAGGAAGACCGCCGCTGGTTCCCTGACTTTGCGGGCACCGACTGGGTCAAGACGCTCGACTACGCGATGCGCAACTTCAAGGACGAAAGCTTTGTCGGCCAGTTCCTGAGCCCCAAGACCATGCGCGATTTCAGGCTGTTCGCGATCCGCGACCACCAGAGCGAACCCGAACTGGAGGTGTCCGCCATCCACGACGACAGCGGCTACCACGCGCTGCGCGAATCGCTGTCACGCCAGTACGACATCGGCAGCAGGGAGCCCGACATCCAGGTGTGGAACGTCAACATGCGCGGCGACCGCGCCCTGACGCTGCGCCACACGCAGCGCAACAACCTGCCGCTGCACGATGATGCCGAAGAGGTGCTCAAGCACGTCGCACGGCTGTGGGGCTTCGATGTGCACCTGGAAAGCGTCGACGCCCAAGGCCACATCAGCCGCAGCTGGAAGGCCGCCGCGCCGCGGCAAACCGACTGACCGGCAGCGCCGCCAGGCTCGTCAGGGCACCAGGGCCGCAATGGCCAGCGCGTAGCCCTTCACGCCAAGTCCCACGATGATGCCGCGCGCCGCGGGCGAAATGTACGAGCGGTGGCGAAACTCCTCGCGCGCATGCACGTTCGAGATGTGCAGTTCGATCAGCGGCACGCTCGCGCCCTTGATGGCATCGTGCAGCGCGATCGAGGTGTGGGTGTAGGCGCCCGGGTTCATCACCACGCCGAGCATGTGGCCGGCGGCCACCTCGCGGCCGGCCTCGTGGATCCAGTCGATCAGCACGCCCTCGTGGTTCGACTGGCGGCATTCGATCTCCACGCCGTGCTTCGCGCCGGCGTCCTGGCACAGGCGTTCCACGTCGGCCAGCGTGTCGCGTCCGTATTGCTCGGGTTCGCGGGTGCCGAGAAGGTTGAGATTGGGGCCGTTGAGGACGAGTATTTTCTTCATGATGAATGCCAAGGTGCGATGCCGCCATTATGGTTGCGCTAAGGTGGCGCGCATCATGAGCACAGACAGCATTCCAACCTGGCACCCCGTGGCCCGCTCGGCCGATCTGCGCCCCGGCGCCAACATCGTCGCGGGCCTTGCCGAAGGCCAGGAACTGGCCCTCTGGCGTTCGGCCAGCGGCGCTGCGCAGGCCTGGGAAAACCGCTGCCCGCACCGCAGCGTGCGCTTCACGCTGGGGCAGGTGGTGCAGGACCGCCTCGCCTGCGCGTACCACGGCTGGCAGTACGACGCCGATAGCGGCCAGTGCGCGAGCATTCCCGCCCATCCGGGCATGCCGGCGCCGCGCAACGTGTGCGCGAAGGTGTTCCACGCAACCGAAGCGGCCGGCATGCTGTGGGTGAGCCTCGCGGCCGAGGCGCCGCCTTCTCCGCCGCCGGGCGACGCCGTGCCGCCCGGCTGGTCGTTCTGCCGCACGCTCTGCGTGCGCGATGGCGCGACCCGCGTGCGCGATGCGCTCGCGGCGCGCGGATTCGCGGAAGAAGCGCCGGCGCTCGCCATGCGCGGCGCGCTCGACCACGTCGACGCCACCGCGCTGGTGCTCGACGCCCAGCCGAGCCTGACCTTCATTCACCTCTGGACGCCTGCCGCACCCGGCAGCGACGCGATGAAGAACCTGCACATCGCCGCGCGCGCACTGCGCGGCGAAATCGAAGCGCGGCAGCAGGCGGCCTGACCGGAAGAACACCATGCCCTTCGCCACCGATGACCCCAACATGCTCGACGACTGGCTCGTCGCCGGCCCCGCGGCCGCGCTCGCCGGCACCTCCGAAACACAGCCCCGCGCAGTTCGCCTGCTCGGGGAAACGCTGCAGTTGTGGGCCGATGCCGCCGGCACCCCGCAATGCCGGCTCGGCGCGCAGGCGCTCTCGGTCCAGGCGCGCCACGGCTATCTCTGGGTCTGCCCGAGCGGCCGGCCGGCACGGCCGCTGTTCGACTTTCCCGAATACGACGAGCCCGGGCGCCGCATCGTCGATTGCGGAGGCATCGGCGTGGCGGTGTCGGGCTTGCGCGTGATCGAGAACTTTCTCGACATGGCGCACTTCCCCTTCGTGCACGCCGGCTCCCTGGGTCAGGTGCCGCACACCGAGGTGGCCAAGTACCAGGTGCAGGTCGATCCCGCCACGGACGAGATCTGGGCCACAGACTGCCGCTTCTGGCAGCCCCGCGCCTCGGCCGCCCACGGCAGCGGCAGCGAAGTGCTCTACAAGTACCGGGTGATGCAGCCACTTTCCGCCATGCTCTACAAGTCGAGCTCGCGCGCCGGCGAGCTCGACGCCATCGGCCTGTTCCTCCAGCCGCTGGACGACGAGCACGTGATCGCCCATACGCTGCTGGCCTGCTACGACGACACCTCCACCGATGCCGAGCTCATCGCGTTCCAGCAGACGATCTTCGGGCAGGACAAGCCGATCCTGGAGAACCACGCCTTCAAGCGCATGCCGCTCGAAGGCCGCGCCGAAACGCCAACGCGGGGCGACACCTCTTCGGTGACCTACCGGCGCTGGCTGCGCGAGCGCGGCATGCGCTTCGGCGTGAGGCAAGCCGCATGATCCGGCTCTACGACTACGCCCTGTCGGGCAACTGCTTCAAGGTGCGGCAGATGCTCGCCTGGCTCGGCCTTGACTACCAGCGCGTGCCGGTCGACTTCCATCCGGGCCGCGAGCACAAGTCGGCCGCGTTCCTGGCGCACGTCAACCCGCTGGGCCAGCTCCCGGTGATCGACGACGGCGGCTTCCTGCTGCGCGACGCGCAGGCCATCCTCGTCTATCTCGCAAGCAGGCACGACGCGCAGGGCCGCTGGTATCCGGATGATCCGCAGCTGCGCGGCCAGATCGCGATGTGGTTCGCCACCGCCGACGAGCTCACCCGCACCGCCTCGGCCGCGCGGCTGCACGACGCCTTCGGCTACGAGAACATCGACGTCGAAGCCTGCCGGCGCGGTGCACACGCAGCCTTCCGCCTGCTGGACGACCACCTGGCCGAGCGCGCCAGCGAGGGCCAGCAGTGGCTGGCCGGCCCGCATCCAACGGTGGCCGACCTGGCCTGCTTTCCCTATGCGGCGCTGGCCGGCGAAGGCGGCATTTTGCTGGACGAGTATCCCGCCCTGCGGCACTGGATCTGGAGCTTCCGCCACCTGCCCGGCTTCATCGGAATGTCGGGTATCTTTGCCGCCGGGGCCGCCTGAACGCCGGCCTCGCTATCCTTGTCCCTTTGCCCTGAAACGCCATGAAAACCAAAGCTGCCGTCGCCTGGAAATCCGGAGCTCCGCTCACCATCGAAACCGTGGACCTCGAAGGGCCGAAATTCGGCGAGGTGCTGGTGGAGATCAAGGCCACCGGCATCTGCCACACCGACTACTACACCCTCTCGGGCGCCGACCCCGAAGGCATCTTCCCGGCCATCCTCGGCCATGAGGGCGCGGGCATCGTGGTCGACGTGGGCCCCGGCGTCACCACGTTGAAAAAGGGCGACCACGTCATTCCGCTCTACACGCCCGAATGCCGCCAGTGCAAGTTCTGCCTGTCGCGCAAGACCAACCTCTGCCAGCTGATCCGCGGCACGCAGGGCAAGGGCCTGATGCCCGATGCCACCTCGCGCTTCAGCCTGGACGGCAAGCCCATCTTCCACTACATGGGCACGTCAACCTTCAGCAACTACACGGTCGCTCCTGAAATTTCGCTGGCCAAGATCCGCGAGGACGCGCCCTTCGACAAGGTCTGCTACATCGGCTGCGGCGTGACCACAGGCATCGGCGCGGTGATCTTCACGGCCAAGGTGGAAGCCGGCGCCAACGTGGTGGTGTTCGGCCTCGGAGGCATTGGCCTGAACGTGATCCAGGGCGCGAAGATGGTGGGTGCCGACAAGATCATCGGCGTCGACCTGAACCCCGAGCGCGAAGCGATGGCGCGCAAGTTCGGCATGACGCACTTCCTCAACCCGAAGGAGCACGAGAACATCGTCGATGCGATCGTGCAGCTGACCGACGGTGGCGCCGACTACAGCTTCGAGTGCATCGGCAACACAAAGGTGATGCGCCAGGCGCTCGAATGCACGCACAAGGGCTGGGGCCGCAGCATCATCATCGGCGTGGCCGAGGCGGGTGCGGAGATCAGCACGCGGCCGTTCCAGCTCGTCACGGGCCGCAAGTGGGAAGGCTCGGCCTTCGGCGGCGCGCGCGGGCGCACCGACGTTCCGAAGATCGTCGACTGGTACATGGAAGGCAAGATCAACATCGACGACCTGATCACGCACACCATGCCGCTCGAAGACATCAACAAGGGCTTCGACCTCATGAAGCGCGGCGAATCCATTCGCGGCGTGGTGCTTTACTAGCCTTCGAGGAGAACGCCCGCCATGAGCCGCATGGAACCCCTGCGCAAGATCGAAGCGGGCGTCCTCGAAGTCGCCTACTACGAGACAGGCCCGTCCAGCGGCCCGCCCGTGCTGCTGATGCACGGCTTTCCGTACGACATCCACACCTACGCGGAAGTCGCGCCGATGCTCGCCGAGCAGGGCTGCCGCGTGATCGTTCCGTACATGCGCGGCTACGGCGCCACGCGCTTCCTGCACGACGCCACGCCGCGCTCGGGCGAACAGGCGGCGTTCGGCGCCGACCTGCTCGCGCTGCTCGACGCGCTGAAGATCGAACGCGCGGTGCTCGCCGGCTACGACTGGGGCGGCCGCGCCGCCTGCGTGGTGGCGGCGCTGTGGCCCGAGCGCTGCGCGGGCCTGGTTTCGCTCAACAGCTACAACATCCAGAACATTGCCAAGGCGATGGAGCCGGATACGCCAGAAAACGAGCACAGCCTCTGGTACCAGTACTACTTCCACAGCGAGCGCGGCCGCGCCGGGCTCGCGAAGGACCGCAGGGCGCTCACGCGGCTGCTGTGGCGGCTCTGGTCGCCGACCTGGACGTTCGACGAGGCCACCTTCGGGCGCAGTGCCGCGGCCTTCGACCATCCTGATTTCGTCGAGGTGGTGATCCACTCGTACCGGCATCGCTTCGGCCTGGTTGCGGGCGACCCGGCCTACGCGGACATCGAGCGCCGGCTGGCCGCGCAGCCCGCGATCAGCGTGCCCGCCATCACCTTCGACGGCATCGACGACGGCGTGCGCCCGCCTGCCGATGCCTCGGCCCATGCGCACCGCTTCAGCGGCCCGCGCTCGCACCGCCTGGTGCCCGGCGCGGGCCACAACCTGCCGCAGGAGGCGCCGCGCATCTTTGCCGACGCCGTGCTCGAACTCGTGCCCGCATTGCTGCACAACAACACTCCCCGATGACCGACACCCTCAAGACCCTTTCCGAGCACCATGCCTTCGGCGGCGTGCAGAGCTTCCACGAGCATGCCTCGCACGAGATCGGCCTGCCGATGCGCTTTTCGGTCTACCTGCCGCCGCAGGCCGCGCACGAGCGCGTGCCGGCCCTGCTCTATCTTGCGGGGCTGACCTGCAATGAGGAAACCTTTGCAGTGAAGGCCGGCGCGCAGCGCATGGCCGCCAGCCTGGGCCTGGCGCTGATCGCGCCCGACACCAGCCCGCGCGGCAGCATCGCCGAAAACCTGCCCGGCGCCACCGCCCACTGGGACTTCGGCATTGGCGCGGGCTTCTACCTCGACGCCACCGAATCGCCCTGGTCCACCCACTGGCGCATGGAAAGCTGGATCGTGCATGAGCTGCTGCCCCTGGTGGGACGGCACTTCGCCATCGACGACCAGCACCTGGGTATCTTCGGCCATTCGATGGGCGGCCACGGCGCGCTCACACTGGCGCTGCGGCATCCGGGGCGCTTCAAGTCCTTGTCGGCCTTCGCGCCCATCTGCGCGCCCACGCAATGCCCATGGGGCCAGAAGGCGCTCGGCGGCTACCTGGGCGAGCCCGGCGGCGACCGGGCGCAGTGGCTCGCGCACGACGCCAGTGCGCTCATGACGTCGCAGACCGCCGCACCCTATCCGCAAGGCCTGTTGATCGACCAGGGGCTGGCCGACAAATTCCTGGCCGAGCAGCTGCATCCGGAAGCCTTCGAGGCTGCCTGCTTTGCCGCCGGCCAGCCGCTCACGCTGCGCCGCCATGCGGGCTACGACCACGGCTACTACTTCATCCAGACCTTCATGGCAGACCACATCGCGCACCACGCGCAAACACTGCGCGGCTGATCGACCGCGGCCCACGGGCGGCTTATCATGGGACGCATGTCCGCAGCACAGATTCCCGCCTTCCAGTTGCGGTCCCGCGACGGCGCCGCCGAAGAGAGCCTGGCGCTGGCCGGCATCTGGCGCCGCGCCTGGATTGCGGCCAACCGGAATGCCGCCGTCATCGAGCCGATCACGCATTGGCTGCGGCGCGTGCAAACCGAATTCGTGCCACCCGCCGACGTGGTGCTGGCCGAACGCGAAGGCCAGGTGCTCGCCTTCATGGTGCTGCTGGTGCGGCGCGAATACGTGGCGCAGCTGTTCGTCGACCCTCATCTTCGCAACCAGGGCCTGGGGCAGGCGCTGCTCGACGAAGCCAGCGTGCGCATGCCGCTCGGCTGGAAACTTCACGTAGCCACCAGCAACACCGCGGCGCAGCGCTTCTACGAACGCTACGGCCTGGTGCGCGGCGCGGTCGACCGGCACCCGGCCAGCGGACGCGAACGGGTCGCCTACCATTGGTATCCGGCAAGCCCGCCGCGGCAGCCGCGGCGCACCGGCTGAGCGCCTTCTTTCCCTGCCCTTTCTCCATGCGCATCGATCACATCGCCCTCTGGACCACCGATCTCGAACGCTGCAAGCGCTTCTACGTCGACTACTTCGGCGCCACGGCCGGTGCGGGCTATGTCAATCCGGCCAAGGGCTTCGCGTCCTGCTTCCTGAGCCTGGGCGATGGCGCGCGCATCGAGGCCATGAGCACCCGCACGCTCTCGCCGGTGCCCGCCGAACCCGGTGCCCAACGCATGGGCTGGACGCACCTGGCCATCAGCGTGGGTTCGGAGGCTGCCGTCGACGAACTGACGCAGCAGCTCAAGTCGGACGGCTACCCGCTGCTCGACGGTCCGCGCCGCACCGGCGACGGCTACTACGAGAGCGTGGTGCTCGACCCCGACGGCAACCGCATCGAGATCACTGCATGAGCCGCACGAAGCCTGACCGATGAGCGCATTCGTCCAAAGCCTGCACGAAGTTTTCGAGCGGCTCGGCCGCATCGAAACGCGCCGCATGTTCGGCGGCCACGGCGTGTGGCACGAGGGCCGCATGATTGCGCTCGTTGCCAAGGACACGCTCTACCTCAAGTCCGATGCCGGCAGCGCCGAGCATTTCGACAGGCTGAACCTGCCGCCCTTTACCTATGTCCGCGAAGGCAAGGCCATGCCGATGTCGTACCGGCTGGCGCCGGCCGATCTTTTTGAAGACCGCGAGGAAGCCGCGCTCTGGGGGCGCCGCGCCTATGAGGCGGCTCTGCGTTCAGGCCAGCCGCCGAAGAAGAAAACCGCCAGGAAAGCCCCAGTGAAGAAAAAAAAGAAAGCAGCCTCGTCGTGAGCGACACCCCTCCCGCGCTGCCGCCCCTTCCCGAACGCGAGCAGATCGCGCTGCTCGAACCCTTCGAAGGCCTGGGCCTCAAAGACATCGTGGTCGTTTCCACGCTGCAGGACGCCGAGCATGCCGCCGCCGAATTGCTGGCCGCCGGCGTTGCGGGCTTCGACACCGAATCCAAGCCCACCTTCGCGAAGAACGAGGTTTCGGGCGGCCCGCACGTGGTGCAGTTCGCAACGCGCGAAACCGCCTGGCTGTTCCAGCTGCACCGCACCGAATGCAACCCGGTGGTCGCAACGCTGATTGCTTCCACCGAACTCCGGAAGGTCGGCTTCGGCCTTTCGACCGATCTCACGCTGATCCGCAACCGCCTCAACATCGAGCCGAAGGCGGTGTTCGACATCGACAGCGAGTTCCGCCGCCGCGGTTACCGCAAGTCGGTGGGCGTGAAGGCGGCCGTGGCGCTGGTGTTCAACCGGCGCTTCGTGAAATCGCGCAAGGCGACCACCTCGAACTGGGCCAACAGGCAGCTGACCGAAGCGCAGATGCGCTACGCGGCCAATGACGCCTACGCGTCCATTCGCGTGTTCGATGCGCTGTTCGGCGACTGAACCGCCGGCGCCCCTGCGTCCCGCCCGGCCATAGGCCCTGTGGCTGCGGCTGCGCGGCGCCCCCGGCACAATGCCCGTCACATTCACCGCAGACGAAAGAAGGGCCATGAGCAGCAACAAAAGCGATTTCGGATTGATCGGCTTGGCCGTGATGGGCCAGAACCTGGTGCTGAACGTGGAAAGCCGCGGCTTCCAGGTCAGCGTGTACAACCGCACCGAAGCCACCACCGAGGCCTTCGTGGCCGCCAACCCCGGCAAGAAGCTGGTCGGCGCGAAGACGCTCGAGGAGTTCGTGCAGAGCCTCGCCAGGCCGCGCAAGATCCAGATCATGGTGAAGGCCGGCGCGCCGGTCGACCAGGTCATCGAGCAGCTGATCCCGCTGCTCGACAAGGACGACATCGTGATCGACGGCGGCAACAGCCTCTACACCGACACCGAACGCCGCGACGCGTATCTCCAGACCAAGGGCCTGCGCTTCATCGGCGCGGGCGTGTCGGGCGGCGAGGAAGGCGCGCGCAAGGGCCCGTCGATCATGCCGGGCGGGCCGCTCTCCACCTGGGAAGTGATGAAGCCGATCTTCGAGAGCATCGCAGCCAAGGTGGACGGCGAGCCCTGCGTGATCCACATCGGCCCCGGCGGCGCGGGCCACTACGTGAAGATGGTGCACAACGGCATCGAGTACGGCGACATGCAGCTGATCTGCGAGGCCTACAGCCTGTTCAAGGCGGCCGGCTTCAGCACCGACGAGATGGCGGCGGTCTTCAGCGAATGGAACGAGGGCGAGCTGCAGAGCTACCTGATCCAGATCACCGCCAAGGCCCTCGAACAGAAGGACCCGGAGACCGGCCAGCCGATCGTCGAGCTCATTCTCGACAAGGCCGGCCAGAAGGGCACGGGCCAGTGGACGCTGGTCAACGCGGCCGAGAACGCGGTAGTCATCAGCACCATCAATGCCGCGGTCGAGGCGCGCGTGCTGTCGTCGCAAAAGAAGGCGCGCGTGGCGGCCAGCAAGCCGCTGCAGGGGCCGAAGATCGCACTGTCGCTGGACAAGAAGGCGCTGGTGGCCAAGGTGCACGACGCGCTTTATGCCTCGAAGGTGGTCAGCTACACGCAGGGCTTCGACCTGATCCAGACCATGGGCGAGAAGAAGGCGTGGAAGCTCGACCTGGGCCGCATCGCAGCGATCTGGCGCGGCGGCTGCATCATCCGCGCGCGCTTTCTGAACCGCATCACCGACGCCTACCGCAGCGATCCGTCACTGGGCAACCTGATGCTCGACCCCTTCTTCAAGGACCTGCTCAACCGCACGCAACAGAACTGGCGCGAGGTGGTGGCGCTGGCGGTGGGCAACGGCATTCCGGTGCCGGCGTTCAGCGCCTCGCTCGCCTACTACGACAGCTACCGCACCGAGCGGCTGCCCGCGAACCTGCTGCAGGCGCAGCGCGACTTCTTCGGGGCCCACACCTACGAGCGCGTGGACAAGCCGGCCGGCGAGTTCTTCCATACCAACTGGCCGGAAGTCATCGGCTAGCCCCGAACAAATCAGCCGCCGGGCAACCAGGCCTTCACCTGCCCGACCAGCACCCCCAGCGGCGCGGTCGCATTGACAGCCAGCACGCCCGGCTCGCCGACCGGCGACTCCAGCGTCGCGAACTGGTTGGCCACCAGGCTTGCGGGAAACGTGTGCTCGCCTGCACCCGCCCGTGCGGCCACGCGGCGCTCGGCTTCGGCGCGCTCGATCTCCATGAACACGAAGCGCAGGCCCGGCACGGCCGCGCGCAACTGCTCCCGGTAGCTGCGTTTGAGCGCGGAGCAGGTCAGCACCGCCCCCTGCGGCGCAGCCGCCAGCTTCTGCCCCAGCGTCGCGAGCCAGCCGGCGCGGTCCGCGTCGGTCAGTGCGATGCCGCGGCTCATCTTCTCGACATTGGCCGGCGGGTGGTAGTCGTCGCCCTCGATCAGCGGCAGCCCGAACCCCACCGCCAGCGCGGCCCCGAGGCTCGACTTGCCGCAGCCCGAAACACCCATCACGACCAGCCATGGCCCGTTCATACATACCCTTCCTGGTGAGACCGCGGAGATATTCTCCGCGCTTCAGTGGAACTTGAATCCACTTCCTCATGATGCAGCGCTTTTTCGCCGGAACAGGACCACCGCCGCGGCCGCCCTTAGAACAGGCTGCCCTGCCCCGCTGCGCCAGGTGGCCGGAACGCGCCGAGATCGAGCGCAATGCGCTCGCGGTTGAAGCCGATGCGGTTCGCCGCCTTTTCGAAGCGCTGGCGGATCAGGTCGGCCCAGAGGCCGGAGCCCTTCATGCGGGTGGCAAAGTCGGCGTCGTAGTCCTTGCCGCCGCGCATCTCGTGGATGCGCGCCATGATGCGGTCCGCGCGCTGCGGGTAGTGCAGTTCGAGCCATTGCTTGAAGAGCGGTGCCACTTCCCAGGGCAGCCGGATCACCGTGTAGAAGGCGTTGCGCGCACCGGCGTCCCAGGCGGCTTCGAGCACCTGTTCCATGTCTTCGTTGACGAAGGGAATCTGCGGCGCCACGCTCACGCCCACCGGCACGCCCGCCTCGGCCAGCGTGCGGATGGTGCGCAGCCGCCGGTGCGGCGCGGCAGCGCGCGGCTCCAGCTTGCGGGCCAGCTCGCCGTCGAGCGTGGTCACGGTGATGTACACCGCGGCCAGGTGCTCGGCGGCCATGGGCGCGATGAGGTCGAGGTCGCGCTCCACCGCGCTCGATTTCGTGACCAGCGCAAACGGATGGTGCGTTTCCTTCAGCAGCTCGATCACCGAGCGGGTGAGCCGCAGTTCGCGTTCGATGGGCTGGTAGCAGTCGGTGGCGGTGCCGATCGCGATGTGGCTGGGCCGGTAGCTCCTGCGGCCGAGTTCGGCACGCAGCACCTCGACGATGTTGCGCTTGGCGATGAGTTTGGTTTCGAAGTCGAGCCCCGGCGAGAGATTGAGGTAGCTGTGCGTGGGCCGCGCAAAGCAGTAGATGCAGCCGTGCTCGCAGCCGCGGTACGGGTTGAGCGAGCGGTCGAAGGAAATATCGGGCGAGTCGTTTTGATTGAGCACCGATTTCACGTCCTCGAAGCGCACTTCGGTGGCGAGCGGCAGCAGTTCCTCGGCTTCGGCCGCACCTTCTTCGAGCGTGCCCCAGCCGTCGTCGAAGGCATTGCGCTCGTCGCGCGAAAAGCGGTGCGCCAGGCGCGTGGCCGCGCCGCGGCCCTTGATGGCGTGGATGGGGATCCGGGCGGCGGGCATGGCAGGTCCTTCTCTCGAATACTGTATGTTTACACAGTATTCCAAAGCTTTTCCGGGATCAAGCTGATTTTGAATTTCTCTCTTGACAGAAATTTATAAAATCCTAGACTCCAACGCATGGAACTCACCGACATCCAACGCAAGTTCGTTCTCCACTGGGGAGAAATGGGCTCCATGTGGGGCGTCAACCGCACGGTCTCGCAGATCCATGCGCTGCTGTTCGCGCGCGGCAGGCCCATGCATGCGGAAGAGCTCTCCGACACGCTGGGCGTGGCCCGCTCCAACGTGAGCAACAGCCTGAAGGAACTGCAGGCGTGGAACTTGGTGCGCGTGACGCACATCCTGGGCGACCGGCGCGACTATTTCGAAACCAGCGTCGACGTCTGGGAGCTGTTCCGCACCGTGGTGCGCGAGCGCAAGGAGCGCGAATTCGACCCGACCATCCGCGTGCTGCGCGAGATCGTCTCGAGCCCCGACTTCCAGAAGGAGCCCGCCGATGCGCAGGACCGCATCCGCTCCACCATGGACCTGATGAGCAAGCTCGCCACCTGGGCCGACGAAATGCTGCGGCTCTCGCCCGGCACGCTCGACAAGGTGCTGACGCTCGGGGCCAGCGTGCAGAAGTTCGTTCGCGGCGATGCGGCGCCGGCGGCAACTACCGCGGCCTCCGGCAAGGACGACGATTCCGATGCCCACCATGCCAGCCTGCCGATGATCTGAGCCGCTCTTTTTTTGCTTCTTAGTTTCTGTTTTGACAGAAACAACGAAAACAAACCTTATGCCCGCCGTTGCCACCTATCCGCTGACCGTCTATTTCGATGCCACCTGTGCCTTGTGCACGGCAGAAATGAACGCAATGAAGGCGCGCGACACCACGGCCCGCCTGAACCTCGTGGACTGCTCGCCCGCCGGCTTCGGCGCCGGCCCGGCCCCACGCGCAGCGCTGATGGCCGCCATCCACGCGGTCGACGCAGCGGGGCAGGTGTTCGTGGGCGTTCCCGCCATTCGCGCCTGCCGCGATGCCGTCGGGCTGCCGAGCGGCAGCTTCCTGCTCGACCTGCCGCTGCTCGCGCCGCTGGCCGACCGCGCCTATGCGGTGCTTGCGCGCAACCGCTACCGGCTGCCGCGCTGGCTGGTGGCCCTGCTCGCGGGCGAGGCCGCGCGCTCATCCCGCACCTGCGCCGGCGGCAATTGCCGGATCTGAAAAAAAGAAAAGGAGCTCTCGTGACCAACGTCTTCCAGCCCGATTTCCCTCCCTCCGGCGCCCGGACCGCGCCTCGAACCTCCGCGGCGCCCGAAGCCTCCATCACCAAGGCCGACACGCAGGACTATTTCACCGAGGTGGCCGACGACTACCGCGCATGGAGCCCCAGCTACAACATGCACTTCGGCTTCTGGCGGCTCGGGCTGAATCCGCTGCGCCGTGAAAGCATGCTGGTGGAAATGAACCGCGCCGTCGGCCGCGCGCTGAAGCTCGACGAGCCCCGGCCGGTGCAGGAAAGCACGCAGCGCCGCTGCGTGGTCGACCTTGGCTGCGGCGCCGGCGCCACCGCGCGCACGCTGGTGGGCGACGATCCGTCGCTGTTTGCCGTCACGGTCACCAACGTGGCCGTGCAGAACAGCATCGCCGTGCGGCTCGATGCCGGCGCGGGCGTGGCCGACCGCGTGGCGCACATCGAAGCCGACTACACCCGCACCGGCCTGCCCGCCGCGCAGGCCGATGGTGCCTGGGCCGTGGAAAGCGCCTGCTACGCGAGCGGCACGGCCAAGGCCGATTTCGTGCGCGAGGCGGCCCGCCTGCTGAAGCCCGGCGCGCGGCTCGCCGTGATCGACGGCTTCCTGCTGCGCGAGAAGCCCGGCCGCAGCGCCGGCTGGCTGCACCGCCTGTGGGCCGACAGCTGGGCCGTGCCCACGCTGGCCGTGCGGGACGATTTCGTTGCCGCGCTGCGCGACCACGGCTTCGAAGACATCGAGGTGCAGTCGCTGCGCTGGCGCGTGGCGCCCAGCGCGCTGCACATCCCGGTGCTTGCCACGCGCTTCGCGCTGGCCGAACTCTGGAAGGCGCGCGGGCGGCTCAGCCCCTGGCGCCGCAAGCACATCGTGGCCAGCTACTGCGCGCTGGTGCTGGGCCTTTTCTGGCGCGATTTCGACTACTGCATGGTGACGGCCAGGCGCAGCGAGGAGAAGCAATTTTCATGAGCACCGAACCCGGCCAAACCACGCCCCCCGAGCCCCCGCCCACCGACGCGCAGGTGCGCGACATGCCCAGGCACCCTATTCCCTTCGCGTGGTTCTGGCCACTGCTCGTCGGCGCGGCCGCCGCGCTGGTGCTGCGCATTGCCTTCAGCGGCCTGCCGGGCCAGCGCTTCTCGGCCATGCTGGGTTCGTTCATCTACCTTGCCCCCGCCGTGTGCGGCGCGGTCACGGTCTACATGGCCGAGCGCATCGAGCGGCGCAGCTGGGGCTACTACATCTGGGCACCGTGGGTCTCGACCGCGCTGTTCGTCGTGGGCACGCTGCTGGTCTTCATCGAAGGGATAGTCTGCGCGGTGGTGATCGTTCCCCTCTTCGGCGTCATGGGCAGCCTCGGCGGGCTTGCGATGGGCATTGTCTGCCGCATCACGAACTGGCCCAGGCCGGCGCTCTACAGCTTCGCCCTGCTGCCGCTGTTGTTCGGCGCCATCGAGCCACAATGGCCCAACCCCGAACAGATCTCGAGCACTTCGCGCACCCTCTTCATTGCCGCACCCGCCGAGCGCGTGTGGCATGAGCTCAACGATGCGCAGGACATCCGCCCGAACGAAGTCGGCGATGCCTGGGCCTACCGCATCGGCGTGCCGATGCCGGTGGCGGGCGTGACCCAGGACACGCCCGAGGGCCGCGTGCGCAAGGTGCAATGGCAAAAGGACGTGCACTTCGACGAAATCATCACCGAGTGGCAGCCGCTGCAGCGCGTGAAGTGGCGCTACCGCTTCTCGCCCGACTCCTTTCCCGCCGGCGCGCTGGACGACCATGTGGTGATCGGCGGCCACTATTTCGACCTGCGCGATTCGGCCTACACGCTCACGCCGCGCGAAGGCGGCACGGAGCTTCGCATCGATGTTTCCTGGCGCGTGAGCACGCGCTTCAACTGGTATGCCGACCGCGTGGCGCAGTTCCTGCTGGGCGACTTCTCCGAGCACATCCTGCGCTTCTACAAGGCGCGCAGCGAAACCGCTGCGGCGGCCGCGGCCTGAACAGTCCACAATGAGCGGACCATGCCGCGCCGCCCCGAAAACCTCTATCCGCAATACCACGCCCACGTCTACTTCGGCCCCGCCACGGTGGCGCAGGCCAGGCAGCTGTGCGAAGAGGCGGGCCGCGAACTGATGGTGGTGGTCGGCCGGGTGCACGAGCGGCTGGTGGGCCCCCACACGCACTGGAGCTGCCAGCTGGCCTTCGACGCGGCCGAGTTCGACCAGGTGATCGAATGGCTCGAGACGCACCGCAACGGCCTCGACATCTTCGTGCACGGCGTCACGGGCGACGACTTCGCCGACCACACGGCGCATGCCATGTGGCTCGGCGAGGAAAGCCCGCTCGACTTGCGGATGTTCCGGCGCTAACTCGACTGCTCCGCGGCGCTGCCGTGCACCTTGAAGAATTTCGCGCCTTCCACCTTCTGGCCGATCGCGCGTTCGTAGGCCGCGCGCACATGCTCGGGCTGTCCGGCCTGGCCGAAGAAATCCTTCAGGTAGGGACCGAGCAGCGGATGGGCGGCAAGCTGCGCGCGCAGCAGGCCGTGGAGCATCTCGTCGCGGCAGGCCGAAGGCAGCCGCAGGTCGCGGTTCATCGCGGCATCGCGGATCAGGCCCTTGGGCTCGTGCGCCGGATCGGCCTGCATCGCCTCGATCTCCTCGAAGAAGCGGCGGCGCATCATCACAATGCCCTTGTCGCTCTGGCCGAGCTTTTCGCGGGTGCGGTCGGTGACCGTGCCCTGCCCCACCCAGACGACGAAGTCCTGGTTGGCCACGTGGCTCGTGATCCAGCGGCCGGTGGCCGGGTCCTTGATCGGGCCGTACCAGGACGGGATGCGCTCCTGCACGTAGGGCTCCTGCTCGGTCGGCACGCGGCTCAGGACCCACAGCACGCTCAGGGTGTTGTGGTCGTCGATGGGCACGCGCCATTCGAAGTGATGGCCGAGAAAAAATCCGTTGGGCCACAGCGTGACGCGGCCCGCCGTCCACATGACGTTGTCCTCGCTCTCGCCGCCGCGCAACCGCCTGTAGACGAAGCCGTGCTCGAACTCCTCGAACGCGAGCTTCAGATGGGTGGGCACATAGGGGCCCTCGTCGCCCTGCAGGCGGGTGGTCCAGTTGTTGTGCGTCCACTCGAAATGCACGGGGTCGATGGAGTTTTCCTGGCACTGGAACCAGTTGCACGGTATCTCGGCGAACACGGCCTGCGCGAAACCGTTCCTGAAATTGAACAGCTCCCAGTCGGGCAGCAGCGGTGCGGGCTGCGGCCCCATGTAGGCCCAGAGCAGCCCGGCCTTCTCCTGCACGGGGTAGGCCTTGATCTTCGTGTTCCTGCGCATGCGCGCGCCCGGGTCCATCGTTTCCTCGAAGGGCTGGTGCACGCACTGGCCGCTCTGGTCGTACTGCCAGCCGTGATAGCTGCAACGCAGGCCGCACTGCTCGACGAAGCCGTAGGACATGTCGGCATTGCGGTGCGGGCAGCGGCGGTCCACCAAGCCGTAGTTGCCGCCCAGGTCCTTGTAGAGCACCAGGTCCTCGCCCAGGATGCGCAGCGGCTTGACGGCCTGGTCGTCGAACTCGCTCGCTCCGGCAATCGGATGCCAGTAGCGGCGCAGGTAGTCGCCCATCGGCTTGCCGGGACCGACCTCGGTCAGCAGGCGGTTCTTCTCTTCGCTCAGCATGTGCTTGTCTCCTTGTTCCGGTTCATTCGGCGCGAATGCCGAATTCCTTCACCAGCCTGCCGAAGCGCTGGTCGTCGTCCGCGATCTGCTGCGCCAGCACCGACGGCGCGCCGCCGACGGGTTCGATGCCGAGCGCGGCCATGCGGGCCTGCACGTCGGGCATCCTCAGCACTTCGTTGAATTGGCGGTTCAGCGCCTGCACCAGCTCCGCCGGCATGCCCCTGGGGCCGAGCAGGCCCATCCAGGCGCTGACGTCCACGTCCTTGTAGCCAAGCTCGACCAGGGTGGGCACGCCGGGCATCAGCTTCGTGCGCTGGCGTTCGGCCACGGCCAGCGGGACCAGCTTGCCGCTGGCGATGTGGCCCGCCACCGCGCCTGGCGTGATCCAGCCCACGCCCACGTGGCCGCCGAGCGCGTCGTTCACCACCGGCGCCACGCCGCGATACGGCGCATGGGCAATCTGCGTTCCGGCGTCCTTGTTGAAGAGTTCGCCCGCGATGTGCATCGGCGAGCCCGCGCCCGGCGTGCCGTAGCTCAGCGCCTTGCCGGCCCTGGCGTCGGCCACCAGCTGCGCCACGTTCTTGATGCCGGTCGATGGGGCGGTCACCAGCAGCAGCGGTATGTTCCCGGTCTTCACGATGGGCGTGAAATCCTTGACCACGTCGTGCGCCACGCCGGGGCCGGCCTTCAGCACGTGCTGCGCGATCGCAAAGGTACTGGGAGTGAACAGCAGCGTGTAGCCATCCGGCGCGGCCCTGGCAACCCAGGCGTTGCCGATCATGCCGCTGGCGCCGGGCCGGTTGTCGACGAGCACAGGCTGCCCGAGGCGCAGCGAGAGCTTCTCGGCATAGATGCGCGCGACCGCATCGGTGTCGCCGCCCGCGGGATAGGAAACGACGACGGTGATCGGCCTGGCCGGCCAGGCCTGCGCCATGGCGCTGCCGGCGGCCAGCAGCGCAAGGCTCGATGCGGCAATGGCGGCAGCGGTACGGACCGCTTTGCGACGGGTGAACTTCATGCTCGGTTTCCTTTTCAGTGGGACGACGGGTGGGGTCGATGCACTGTAGGAACGCGCTGCCGAAGCCAGAAGATATAGTTTCACCAGGTGAACTTTTTTCTGGAGCCCTGCATGGCAGACACCGCCGGAGTCCGAGGCGTGAAATCGATCGATGCGCTGCGCCGCGGGCTCGACGTGATGCTGGCCATCCAGCGCTCGTCGGCCGCCACGCTGTCGGAGCTGCATCGCCAGACCGGCCTCTCGAAGGCCACGCTGCTGCGCATCCTGAAGACACTGCAACAGGCCGGATGGGCCGAGCGCAGCGAGCTCGACAAGCGCTACGTGCCGGCCCCGGCCAGCGGCGAATCAGGGCCCGCGGTGCAATGGCGCGCTCGCCTGTCAGCGCTCGCAGCGCAGCCCCGCGCCACGCTGCAGCGCCTGGTGCCGTGGCCCACCGACCTGGGCGTGCGCGACGGCGCGGCCATGCTCATCCTGGACACCGACCGGCCGCGCAACGGCCTGGCTGTGAACTACCGCGTACTGGGCTTCAGGCCGCCCATGCTGCTGTCGTCGCTCGGCCGCTGCTATCTGTCGTTCTGTCCCGAGGACGAGCGGCGCGAGATTCTCGCGGCGCTGGCCCGTTCGCCGAACGACACCGACCGCGCCGCGCGCCGCCCCGAGAACATCCGGCGCATGGTGGCCCATGCCAGAGACCAGGGCTACGTGGTGCGCGACCCGACGTCGACCAGCATGGATTCGCCCGACCGCTTCGGCGCGCTCTCGGTGCCGGTGCGCCTGGACGAACGCGTGGTGGGCTGCCTGAGCTGCGCGTGGCTGCCGGCCGTGAAGACCGAGCGCGAGATCGTCTCGGCGCACCTGGCCGACCTGCAACAGGCGGCGCAGGGCATCGAGCGCAAGCTGCGGCAGGTGGGCTTCGGGCCACCCCCGGCCTGAAGAACCGGCGCAGAAAATCGGCCTAGAACTCGGCGTCGAGCTCGTCGATTTCCTCGGGCTCCTCCTTCGCGGCGGCCACCCACTCCTGCATGGCGGGCAGGTCCATCACGCGCTTGCAGTAGGCGGCGCAGACGCTGTCGAGCGGCACGTCGTAGCTCAGGAAGCGCGTGACCACCGGCGCATACATCGCATCGGCCATGCCCGGCTGCTTGCCGAACAGGAAAGGACCGCCGTAGGTCTTCAGGCACTCGCGCCAGATGGCGACGATGCGGTCGATGTCGGCCTGCGCGCGCGACCAGATCTTGAAGCCGCGGAACCGGGCCTTGATGTTCATCGGCAGTGCGCCGCGCATCGAAGCGAAGCCCGAGTGCATCTCGCCGCAGATGGCGCGACAATGCGCGCGGGCCTGGATGTCGGCCGGCAGCAGCCCGCTCTTGGGCTTGATCTCGTTCAGGTATTCGCCGATGGCCAGCGTGTCCCACACCTTGACGCTGCCGTGCTGCAGCGAGGGCACCAGCATCGACGAAGAGAGCAGCAGCATCTCGGCCTTCATGGCCGGGTCGTCGGGCGGAATGATCTTCTCGCTGAAGTCGAGCCCTGCCAGCCTGCACATCAGCCAGCCCCGCAGCGCCCAGGCGCCGTAGTTCTTGCTGCTGATCGTGAGAACGGGTTTGGCCATCGTGGATCTCCTTGACGGGCTGCCTGCTGCCGGTTGGCTCCATGGGGCGTGCAAGGCCTGTGCCACCGCTTGGCCCGCAACTTGCCTGTACTACTTTCATGTTGTACCGGGCCTACCAGAACCAAGCCGATCTGCTTTCGCCCTCCCGGCTCGCAGCCCAGTACCTTGCCCGGGCCCTCTGGAAGGACGGCACCGAACGCACCATGTTGCGGCGCATGGCCGCGCAGTTCGAAGTGTTTTCGCGCATGCGGCTGACCCATTCGCGCCCCGACTACGGCATTGCCAGCGTGCCGGTCGATGGCGCGGAAACCGCGGTGCACGAAGAGAAAACGCTGGTCTCGCCCTTCGGCACGCTGCTGCATTTCCGCAAGGACACGCAGGCCGTGCACCCGCCCGTGCTGCTGGTCGCACCACTGTCGGGCCATTTCGCGACGCTGCTGCGCGAAACCGTGCGCACCCTGCTGCGCGACCACGACGTGTACCTGACCGACTGGCACAACGCGCGCGACGTGCCGCTGTGGCACGGCGGCTTTGGCCTGGACGACTACACGCTGCAGCTCATGCGCTTTCTTGAGGCCGTGGGCCCGGGCGTGCACATGGTCGCGGTCTGCCAGCCCTGCGTGGCCGCGCTGGCCGCCACCGCGCTGATGGCCGAGGACGACAACCCCGCCACGCCACGCAGCCTCACGCTGATGGCCGGCCCGGTCGATTGCCGGGTCAACCCGACCGGCGTGAATGCGCTTGCCACCAGCAAGCCGATCGAGTGGTTCCGCCGCAACCTCATCAGCCACGTGCCCTGGCCGCATGCCGGCATGATGCGGCGCGTGTACCCGGGATTCCTGCAGCTCTCGGCCTTCATGAGCATGAACCCCGAGCGCCACAGGAAGCAGTTCCAGGACATGCTCCGCCACCTGGTCGAGGGCGAGGTCGAGAAGGCGCGCACCATCGGCAGCTTCTACGACGAGTACCTGGCGGTGAACGACCTGCCGGCCGAGTTCTACCTGGAGACCGTGGAACGCGTGTTCCAGACCTACGACCTGCCGCGCGGCGTACTCACCGTGGGCGAGCGCACGGTGAACCCGGCGGCCATCCGCCGCACCGCGCTGCTCACGGTGGAAGGCGAGCGCGACGACATCTGCTCGGTCGGCCAGACGGTGGCGGCGCAAGACCTCTGCACCGGCATCCGACCGTACCTCAAGGTGCATCACCTGCAGGCCGGTGTGGGCCACTATGGCGTTTTCAGCGGCAGCAAGTGGAACGCGCAGATCTATCCGCGCGTGCGCGAGACCATCCACGCCGCGGCCGAGCTGCACTGAGCCTTCGGGGCGAATGCCCGCCTTCAGCGCCGGCTGCGCTTCCCTTTCGTCGCCACGCGCCGCACTGTCGCTTCGCCTGCCTGCGGCAGCCGCTCGCGCAGGAACGCGATCAGTTCCTGCGCCGCCACGTTGCGGATCGGCCCCGGCAGGTAGGCCAGCACCACGCGGCGCTCGACGCGCGGCTTCGAGAGCGGCAGCACCACCAGTTCGGGGTCGCGCAGCGACGAGGTGTAGAGCCGCGGCATCAAGCCCAGCGCCTGGCCGCTGCGCACAAGCGCATAGAGCGTTTCGGAATAGCTCACGCGGTAGGGCTCGGGGCCTTGCTCGAACTGCGCGCGCGCCGGGTTGCCGAGCGCCGGCATGCTGCCGCTCTCGAACAGCACCAGCCGCTCGCGGCCGATGGCCTCCCAGCTCGCGTCCGCGGCCGTGGCCAGCGCATGGTCGCGGCGCACCACCAGCACCAGCGGGTCGCGGAACAGGTCGACGCAGGCCAGCCCGCCCGGCGGCTCGGTGATGGCGGCCACCGCCATGTCGAGCTGCCCGCTGCGCAGTTCGGCCAGCAAGGTGGTCGAAGGCGCATCGCGCCAGGCGATCTCGACCTCGCGCTGCCCGGCTTGCAGAAACTCGCTGGCCGCGGCCGTCACGCGCGCGCTGGCCGAGGGGATCACGCCCACGCGCACGAAGGCCCGCCCGCGCTGCACCGTGCTTTCGATGTCTCGCAGCGCTACCTCGAAGGTGTTGACCAGGAAATCGGTGCGCGCCAGCACCTCCGCGCCCACCGGGGTGAGTTCGAGGCGGTGGGTGGAACGGGTCAGCAGTTCGGCGCCGAGCAGTTTCTCCATCTGCTTGATCGCGTTGCTCAGCGCCGGCTGGGTGATGGCCAGCCGGCGCGCCGCGCGGCCGAAATGCCCTTCTTCCACCAGCACCGAGAAGAACTGGAGCTGGCGCAGGGTGAGCGCCCGGAGCGGCAAGGAGGCCATGGCGTTCCTGTTATCGATTCAATGAATCAAATTATAGAAATTCAAAATTTTGTTTATGAGCTGACCTTCCCTAGACTGGCCGGCATGACCAGCCCCGCCTCGCCGCCGCTCACGCTGGAATCCATGCTGCATGCGATTCCCAAGGTGGAGCTGCACTGCCACCTGTTCGGCACGGTGCGCCATGAGACTTTCAAGCAGCTCAACCACCGCGCCGGCTCGCCGCTCGCGGCCGAGGAGATCGAAGGCTTCTACACGCGCGGAGAAAAGCCGGTCGGCGTGCTGCGCGTGCTGCGCGCGCTCGACGCGCAGCTGGTGCGCAGCCCCGGCGACCTCTACCAGCTGACGCGCGAATACCTCGAGGACGCGGCGGCCCACAACGTGCGCTACGCCGAATTCTTCTGGAACCCGACCGGCACGGTGCACGGCTCCGGCATTGCCTACCCGATGGCGCAGGGCGCGATCGTGCGCGCGATCCATGACGCGCAGCAGGAGTTCGGCATCACCGGCCGGCTCATCGCCGCCATCGACCGCGAGGCCAGCCCCGAGGCCGCCGTGGAAATGGTGGCGTGGGTCAGGGCGCACCGCTGCGACGAGGTGATCGGCATCGGCATCGACTACCGCGAAGTCGACCGGCCGCCCGAACTCTTCGCCCAGGCCTACGCCGACGCGCGGCGCGCCGGACTCAAGGCCACCGCGCATGCGGGCGAGTTCGGCATGCCGTGGACCAACGTGCGCACCGCGCTCGAGGTGCTGCAGGTGGACCGCATCGACCACGGCTACACGGTGGTCGACCAGCCCGACTTCGCGCGCCAGTGCGCCGAGCGCGGCGTCATCTTCACCGTGGTGCCCACCAACTCCTACTACCTGCGCACGCTGCCGCCGGAACGCTGGGCGCTCGACCATCCCATCCGCCGCATGCCCGGCCTGGGCCTGCGCATCCATCCCAACACCGACGACCCGACGCTGCACAAGGTCACGCCCACCGAGGCCTGGCTGATGATGGCGCGCGACTTCGGCTTCGGGCTGGACGAGCTGCGCGGCTTCATGCACAACGGGCTCGACGGCGCATGGATCGACGACACCCAGCGCCGCGCCTGGCGCACGCAATGGAGCCGCGAGTTCGACACGCTGCGCGCCGGCCTTGCGCAAGCGCCGCAGCATCCCGCCCACCCGCAATGAACCACGCCATGAACAACCCTCGCCGCCTTCTTCTTGCCGCCACCCTCTGCTCGGTGCTGCCCGCCGCGGCGCTCGCACAGGGCGCATGGCCCGCCGCCAGGCCCGTCACGCTGATCGTTCCCTACACCGCGGGCGGCAGCGTGGACGTCAACGCGCGCCTCGTCGCCACGCGGCTGGGCGAGCGGCTGAAGCAGTCGGTGGTGATCGAGAACGTGAGCGGTGCCGGGGGCGCCATCGGCGTGGCCAAGGCCGTCAACGCAGCACCCGACGGCTACACGCTGGTGGTCGGGCCCGACAGCGCGATCGCCATCGGGCGGCTGGTCAACCCCTCGGCGTTCAAGTTCGATCCGCTCAAGGAGCTGGCGCCGGTTGGCATGCTCAACACCGCGCCGATGGTGCTGGTGGCGCGGCCCGGCCTCGAGGCCCGGACCTATGCCGACTTCGTGAAGCTCGCCAAGGCCAAGCCCGGCGCCTACAACTACGCCACCTCGGGCGTGGGCACGGTGTTGCAGCTGGCGATGGAGCTGCTCAAGCAGAAGAGCGGCATCTTCGTGACCCATGTGCCCTACCGCGGCGGCGCCCAGATTGCCACCGACGTGATCGGCAACCAGGTCGACCTGGCGATGCTGGTCAGCACCAGCGCCATTCCGCACGTGAACGGCGGCCGCCTGAAGGCGCTCGGCATCACCGGCAGCCAGCGCCTCGCCGCGCTGCCCGAGGTGCCCACCTTCAACGAGATGCCCGGGCTCAAGGGCTACGACATGGTGAGCTGGACCGGCATCTTCGCCCCCGCCCGGACTCCGCCCGCCATCGTGGCGCGCCTCAACCAGGAATTGAACGCCGTGCTGGCCGAGGAGCAGGTGCGTGCCAAGCTCAATGAGCAGGGCGCCCTGCCCGGCAGCGGCACGCCGGAGCAGTTCGGCCAGTTCGTCCAGGCCGAATACGCCCGCAATCAGAAGATCGTGCAGTCGGCCAACATCAAGGAATAAGCCAGCCGGCCAGAGCCGGCGCGTGGCTGGTTACTGCTCTTCGGGCCAGTCGCGGATATAAGCCTTGAGCATCTTGTTCTCGAAGTTCTGGCTGTCCACCACCGCCTTGGCCACGTCGTAGAAACTGATCACGCCCATCAGCATGCGTTTGTCCATCACGGGCATGTAGCGCGCGTGGCGCTCCAGCATGATGCGGCGGATTTCGTCGAGGTCGGTTTCGAGCGTGCAGGTCACGGGCGCGTCGTCCATGGCCTTGCGCACCAGCGTGCCGCCCACCTGGCCGCCGTTGTCGACGATGGCCAGGATCACTTCCCTGAAGGTGAGCATGCCGACCAGGTCGCCGTGTTCCATGACCACCAGGGAGCCGATGTCCTTTTCCGCCATGGTGTTGACGGCTTCGGCCAGCAGGTCGTCGGGCGTGATGGTGAAGAGCGTGTTGCCCTTGACGCGAAGGATGTCGCTGACTTTCATCGTGTGCTCCTCTCGGAAATCGTTCTCGGCGGCGGTGCCGATTTGAATATAGCCCACAATCGGCGCCGACTCCCACGCCCATGTTGCGCGCGCATGATTAGCAGACGTAACGGGGCATTGCGAACGAACCCAGAAAGGCTCCCATGCCCGGCTATTCCGACCCCGGCTTCGACACCCTGGCGCTGCATGCCGGCGCCGCGCCCGACCCCGCCACCGGCGCGCGGGCGGTGCCGATCCACCTCACCACCTCCTTCGTCTTCGAGTCGAGCGACCATGCGGCGGCGCTCTTCAACCTGGAGCGCGCGGGCCATGTCTATTCGCGCATCAGCAACCCGACCAACGCGGTGCTCGAGCAGCGCGTCTCGGCGCTCGAAGGCGGCATCGGCGCCATTGCCACCGCCAGCGGGCAGGCTGCGCTGCACCTTTCGGTGGCCACGCTCATGGGCGCCGGCTCCCACATTGTGGCGAGCACCGCGCTCTACGGCGGCTCGCAGAACCTGCTGCACTACACGATGCGGCGCTTCGGCATCGAGACCACCTTCGTGAAGCCCGGCGACCTGGACGGCTGGCGCGCCGCGATCCGGCCCGAAACCAAGCTCTTGTTCGGCGAAACCGTGGGCAACCCCGGCCTGGACGTGCTCGACATTCCCGCGGTGAGCGACATCGCGCACGAAGCCGGCGTGCCGCTGCTGGTCGATTCCACGCTCACCTCGCCCTATCTCATCAAGCCCTTCGACTGGGGTGCCGACCTGGTCTACCACTCGGCCACCAAATTCCTCTCGGGCCATGGCACGGTGATTGGCGGGGTGGTGGTCGACGGCGGCAGCTTCGACTGGGAGAAGTCGGGCAAGTTCGCCGAGCTCACCCAGGCCTATGACGGCTTTCACAACATGGTCTTCAGCGAGGAAAGCACCGTCGGTGCATTCCTGCTGCGCGCCCGCCGCGAAGGCCTGCGCGACTTCGGCGCCTCGATGAGCCCGCACACGGCGTGGCTGATCCTGCAAGGAATCGAGACGCTGCCGCTGCGCATGGAGCGGCACATCGACAACACGCAGAAGGTGGTCGAGTTCCTCGCGAGCCATCCGTTCGTGTCGCGCGTGGGGCATCCGCTGATCGAATCGCACCCGAGCCACGTGCTCGCGCAGAAGCTGCTGCGCCATGGCGCGCGCGGCGCAGGCGCGGTGTTCAGCTTCGACATCAAGGGCAGCCGCGCGCAGGGCAAGGCCTTCATCGAGGCGCTCAAGCTCTTCAGCCACCTGGCCAATGTGGGCGACTGCCGCAGCCTGGTGATCCATCCCGCGAGCACCACGCACTTTCGCATGACCGACGAGGCGCTGGCGGGCGCGGGCATCTCGCAGGGCACGATCCGCCTGTCCATCGGCCTGGAAGACCCCGCCGACCTGATCGACGACCTGAAGCGCGCCCTGAAGGCCGCGGAAAAGGCGGGTGCCTGACATGAACTACACCGTCAACGGCCACACCACATATTGCTACACCGGCGGCAAGCCCTTCGATGCGGTAAAGCCCACGGTCGTCTTCATCCATGGCGTGCTCAACGACCACAGCGTGTGGATCCTGCAGAGCCGCTGGTTCGCCAACCACGGCTGGAACGTGCTCGCGGTCGACCTGCCCGGCCACTGCAGGAGCGAAGGCCCGCCGCCGGCCAGCGTGGAAGAGGCGGCGCAGTTCGTGATCGCGCTGCTCGATGCGGCCGGCGTGCAGAAGGCCGCGCTCGTGGGCCACAGCTTCGGCTCGCTGATCGCGCTCGAGACCGCTTCGCGTGCACCCGAACGGGTGACCCATCTGGCGCTGGTGGGCACTGCCTACCCGATGGCCGTGTCGCCCGCGCTGCTCGACGGCGCGCTCAACGACCCGCAGCGCGCCATCGCGATGGTCAACACCTTCTCGCACTCGCTGCTCGCGCCCCCGCCCTCCTCGCTCGGCCCCGGCACCTGGCTCTACGGCAGCTCGCGTGCGCTGATGCGGCGCGTGTTCGCGAGCAACCGCGACGCCAACGTGTTCCACATCGGCTTCAAGGCCTGCAACGACTACGCGAACGGCGAGAAAGCGATCGAAGCCGTGCAATGCCCCGTGCTGTTCCTGCTCGGCGATGCCGACCAGATGACGCCGCCGCGCGCGACCAGGGCGTTGGTGGGCAAGGCCCGCAACGCCAAGGTGGTGACGGTGCACGCCGGCCACGCACTGATGAGCGAGGCGCCCGACGAAGTGCTGTTCGCGCTGCGCGACTTCCTCGGCGCGCCCGCCTGAAGAGCCGCTTTTATTCCGCCGCGATGCCTGCGCGGTGCGCCAGCGCGCGGTAGCGGGAAATCTCGCCTTCCATCTGGGTTCGAAACGGCGCTGCGCCGATGGCGACGGGCTCCATGCCCTGCGCGCGCAGCTGCGCCTGCAGGGCCGCGCTGCCCATCGTGGCCGCGACCACGCGCGCCAGCTTGTCGAGCACCGGGGCCGGCGTGCGCGCCGGCGCGGCAAAGCCATACCAGGCGTCGAACGTGGCGTCAGGCAGCCCCTGCTCGGCCAGCGTGCGCACCTCGGGCAGCATGCTCGAGCGCGCCGCGCCCACGATGCCTAAGGCGCGCAGCTTGCCCGAGCGCACATGCGGCGCGACGGCCGCCACGGTGTCGATGCCGACCTCGATCTCGCCGCCGATCACCGCCATCGACCCCTGGCTGCTGCCCTTGTACGGAATGTCCTGCAGCTGGATGCCCGCGGCCAGCGCGAGCAGCTCGCCCGCGAGGTGCGGGCCCGAGCCGGAACCGAAGGTGGCGTAGCGGATGCTCTTCGGCTTGGCCTTGGCGGCGGCGATGAGCTCGGGCAGCGAGCGCCATGGCGTGCCGGCACCCACCACCAGCACCAGCGGCGTGCGCGCAACGATGGCAATGGGCGCCAGGTCGCGCACCGGGTCGTAGGGCAGTCTGGCGCGCAGCGCGGGGTTCACGCTGTAGCTGGTGGAACCCGAGAGCAGCAGCGTGTAGCCGTCGGGCGCAGCCTTGGCGACCGCGTCGGTACCGATGATGGTGGCGGCGCCTGGCTTGTTGTCGATGACCACGGGCTGGCCGAGCCGCTCCGACAGGCCCTGCCCCATCGCACGCGCGACGATGTCGGTGCCGCCGCCCGGCGGAAAGGGCACGACCAGCTTCACGGGCCTGTCGGGCCAGTTGGCCTGCGCGAACGCGGGCGCGTGGAAGGCGATGAGCGCCGAAGCGCAGACCAGCAGGCCGCCAAGGCGATGGAAGAGAGCAGTTTTCATGGGTTCGTCCAGGAAGAGAAATCAGGCCGCCGCGGCGTGCGGTGTTTTACCGGCGGCCCACGGTGCGAGCCCCGGCTCGCCCAGATCCCAGTAGAGGCCGGCCATGATCTGCAGGCCTTCGCGCGCCAGTGGCGCCAGCAGGTGCTCGTTGGGCGCGTGCTGCGCGCAGGCCGGGTACGAATGCGGCACCCACAGCGTGGGCAGCCCGAGCAGATCGGCAAAGACGTCGTTGGGCAGCGAGCCCGCGAGGTTGGGCAGCAGGTCGACGCGCTGGCCGCTGCTCTCTTCGATGGAGTGCCGGGCCCAGTCGACCCAGGGGTTCTCCACGTCGAGCCGCGTTGCCGCGCCTTCCAGCGTGACCTGCACTTCCACCTGGCCGAAGCCATGCGCATCGAGGTGGGCGCGCACGATGCTCGCCAGTTCGCGCCACGGCGTTCCGACCACGAAGCGCAGCTGGCAATGCGCCACCGCCTCGGACGGAATCGCATTGACGGGCCGCTGCGGCGAACCGGCGCCGAGCGCGAGCACCTCGATGGTGTTCCACGCCACCAGCCGCTCGGCCGGGCTCAGGCCGGGCTCGCCCCAGCCTTCGTCGAGCGCGGGGTCGTCGGCGCCGCCGCCGATGGCGATGTCGGCCAGCGCCTTGCGCACGCCCTGCGGAATTCCAGGCGGCCGCAAGGCCTCGACCAGGATGCGCCCTCGCGCATCCACCAGCGAGGCCACCGCGTGGCTGATCACCGCGCCCGGATTGACGAGCACGCCGCCCCAGTTGCCCGAATGGTAGCCCCGCGCCCGGGCGCGCAGCCGCAGGCTGAAGTTGACGGCGCCGCGCGAGCCCAGGAACAGCGTGGGCCGCTCGGCACTCACGCGCGGCCCGTCGCTGGCGATGAACAGGTCGGCGCGCAGACGGTCGCGCTGCTGCTCGCACACTGCGTGCAGGCCCGGCGACGCGGCCTCTTCGCCGGTCTCGATGAGCCAGGTGATGTTGTAGCCCAGGCACCCGCCCCGCGCGCGCAGCGCGGCGGCCAGCCCGCCGAGCGCGATGCTGTGCTGGCCCTTGTTGTCGGCCGTGCCGCGCCCGTACCAGCGGTCGCCGCGCACGGTGAGCACCCAGGGGCCGAGGCCTTCGTCCCACTGTGCGTCCTGCCCGCTCACCACATCGCCGTGGCCGTAGCTCAGCACGGTGGGCAGGGCAGGGTCTTCGATGCGGCGCGCGATCAGGAAGGGCCCGCCGCCGGCCACGGGGTTCTCGACGATTTCGCACGCGAAGCCCAGCGCGGCCAGCGGCGGCACCAGCTCGTCGCGCAGGTAGGCACCGAGCGCGGGCGTGGCGGCGCCGGTGTCGCTCTCGGTGCGAAAGGCGATGCGCCGCTGCAGGTCGGCAAAGAAGCCGCCATCGTCGAAATAGGCGGCGGCAGCGGCAAGGCTGTCGGTACGTTGCATGGAGGGATTTCCTGTTGGCGTGGGATGCAGCAAGTACAAGGCCTGAAGGGCGATGCTTCCAGCACCGATTTCGCAAGCTACCATTGCCTTCAAGGCAACGCTTCAATCGCCATGACACCACCGCTCCTCAGCATTCCGATGCGCCATTTCCTGGAGGTGGCGCGCAGCGGCTCGGTCAGCCAGGCCGCGGCGCGGCTGTTCGTGGCCTCGTCGGCGGTCAGCCGGCAGATCGCCAAGCTCGAGGACAGCCTGGGCACGCCCTTGTTCGAGCGCCACGCCAGGGGCATGGCGCTCACCGCGGCCGGCGAGCGGCTCGCGGCGCACCTGCGCAATGCGCAGCTCGACATCGAGCAGGTCATCGAGCAGGTGCGCGACCTCGGCGGCCGCAGCGCGCACTGCATCCGCATGGCTTGCACCGAAGGCTTTGCCGCGCACTTCATGCCGCAGCTCATGCGCAGCTTCGAGTCGGCGCATCCGGGCACGCAGCTCGAACTCCATGTGGGCTCGCCCGATGGCGTGAGCGCGCTGCTCGCGCGCGGCGAGGCGGACATCGCACTCAAGTACGTGGTGGCGCCGGAGCCCGGCCTGAAGATCGAGCACTCGGCCAATGCGCCGGTGTTCGCGGTGCTGCGCCCCGACCATCCGCTGGCGCGGCAGCGCGTGGTGTCGGTGGCGGACGCGGTGCGCTACCCGCTGGCCGTGGGCGACAAGGGCGTGACCGCGCGGCAGCTGTTCGACCAGGCGTGCAGCCTGCAGGGCCTGCAGTACCGCGCGATCTTCGTCAGCAATTTCTCGTCGGTGCTGCTGCCGCTGCTGCGCACACCGGACGTGATGCTGTCGGGGCACCTCACGGTCACGCACCTGATCGATGCGGGCACGGTGGTGGCGCGCCCGTTCGCCGAGGCGCCGCTGCAGCAGCGGCAGCTTCAGGTGCTGGCGCTCGAAGGCCGCACGCTCACGCCGCTGGCGCAGGAATTCGTGCGGCACCTGGTGCATGCCATTGCCAGCGCAGGCCGGCGCAAGCTGGGGCGTGCGCGTTCGAGCGTCTGAGCCTCAGCGGCCCAGCGCGTTGATGTCGGCCGGATCGAGCAGCACCTTCGGCGCGCCGTGCCGCGCCACGGCCAGCATGGCGCGGCCCACCTTCTCGGTGGTCGTCACCTTGTCGGGCCAGAGCCGGTAGGCCAGCCCGAGCACAGGCTTGAGCACCATGATCGCGGCCTGGTAGAGCGGCGTCTTCGAACGCACGCCATGCAGCGGCTGGATCATGCCGGGGCGGAACATGTAGGCGGCCTTGAACGGCAGCTTGAGCAAGGCGTTTTCGGTCGCGCCCTTCACGCGCGCCCACATGCTGCTGCCGCGCTCGCTGCTGTCGGTGCCCGCACCCGTCACGTAGGTGAAGGTCATGCCCGGGTTGAGCCGCGCGAGCACGGTGGCGGCAGCCATCGTGAGGTCGTAGGTGATGCGCTTGTAGTCGGCCTCCTTCATGCCGACCGACGACACGCCGAGGCAGAAGAAGCAGGCATCGAAGCCCTGCAGCTGCGGCTCGAAGCCGCTGTAGTCGAACATGTCCGGAATGACCAGGTCCTGCAGCTTCGGGTGCTGCTGCCCGGTGGCCCTGCGGCCGACCGCGAGCACGCGCGCCACGTCGGGCGCAAGCAGGCATTCGCGCAGCACGCCCTGCCCCACCATGCCGGTGGCGCCAAAGATCAGGATGTTCATGGGATGCGGCGCGGTCAGACCGCGAAGTCGGCGGGACGCTTCTCGAGCACCGCCAGCAGCAGGTCGACGTCGAGGCTGGAAGGCTGCGGCGCCTGCAGCGCGCCGAGCATGCGCGAGAGCGTCTCCGCATGCGGCAGCAGCGGGCCCAGGAAGCGGGTGCCGTCGGCACCGGCGATCAGCAGCGTCGGAAAGGTCTCGACGTCGAAGGCATCGGCAATCTCGGCGTGGTCCTCGATGTCAACCCAGGCAAAGCGGAACTGCGGATGCGCCCGCGCCACCTGCTCGAGCAGCGGCCGGTAGTCGCGGCAGGTGCCGCACCATTCGGCGCACAGGCACACGACCCACGGCGCATCGCTGGCGGGCTCGGCGGAAACGGGGGCGGCGGGAAGAGCGCTCAAGGCTGATGCGGCGAAGGTGTGAATACGAAGCCGCAGTGGTGCGGCCGGGAGGTCGTGGCTATTATGGACAAAGCGCCTCCGGCGTTCAGGAGACCCGCACGATGAACACCACGACTGCCCCGGAATCTGCTGTCGATCCGCGACGTTTCAAGAGTTTCGCGGAGTTCTACCCCTTCTACCTGAGCGAGCACGCCAACCGCACCTGCCGGCGCCTGCACTTCGCGGGCTCGACGATCTCGCTGCTGTGCCTGGTGGCGCTGGTCGTCACGCTCAACCCGCTCTGGCTGCTGGCCGGGCTGGTTGCGGGCTACGGCTTTGCCTGGGTCGGGCATTTCGGCTTCGAGAAGAACAAGCCGGCCTCATTCAAGCGCCCGCTCTACAGCTTCATGGGCGACTGGGCGATGTACCGCGACATCTGGCTGGGCAAGGTCAAGATCTGAGGGGCCACTATCAAATCAGGAGCACGTCGCCCAGGCGCAGCGAGTGCAGCGGGCCTTTGCGCCAGAGGTCTTCGAGCGGTTCGGCGCGCGGCATCAGCAACTCCCTGAGCAGCGGCTCGATCGGCGTGGACGGATCGGCCAGCAGCACGTAGCGCGGGTCTTCATGGGCGGTTTCCTCGGCGAGCGGCGCGATCCAGTCCAGCGCCACCAGCGTTTCGAGCACCGGCACCACCTGCAGCGCATCGACCCGCATGCGCGTGACGAGTTCGGTGGCGCCCATGCCCTTGGCCGGCGTGGCGCCCGCCCGCGCCAGGTGCTGCAGCACCTCCATGGCCAGCTGCAGCGGCCATCCGGCCCGCCCGCCGCGGCGCGCAACGCCGGTCAACAGGCTCGGCAGGTAGGCCGCGATGACCGCGCCCAGCAGCACGATGACCCAGGCCACGTAGATCCACACCAGCAGGATCGGCACGGTGGCAAAGGCGCCGTAGAGCACCGAATAGGTCGGCACCAGGCTCAGGTAGTAGCCCAGCACGCGCTTGGCAATCTCGATGGCGGCCGCCACGAAGATGCCGCCGGCCCAGGCATGCGACCAGCGCACGTTGGTGTTCGGCACGTAGTGGTAGAGCGAGGCCATGCCGGCCGCGAGCAGCACGAATTCGAAGGTATCGAAGAACAGCTTGAGGATGCTTCCGCCCACCACGTCGCGCGATGCCGCGAACACGTACGAGGTGGTCGAGAGGCTCACCGCCAGGATCAGCGGCCCGAGCGTGATGGCGGCCCAGTAGATCAGCACGCGCTGCGCAAAGGGCCGGGGCGATCGCACGCGCCAGATATTGTTGAGCGTCTTGTCGATGGTGAGGATCAGCGCAATGGCGGTGATCAGCAGCACCACCAGGCCCGCGATGCCGAGCCCGCCGGCCTTGCTCGAGAACTGGTTCAGGTAGCCCAGCACCTGGCGCGCGATGTTGTCGGGAATCAGGCTCTCGATAAGCCAGCGCTGCAGCCGCCCCTGCAGCTTGGCGAACATCGGGAACACGGTGAAAAGCGCGAGCGCCACCGTGAAGAACGGCACCATCGCAATGGTGGTGGTGAAGGTGAGGCTGCTGGCCGTGAGGCCCAGCCGGTCTTCGCGGAAACGCTCGCCCAGCACCGCCGCGGTGTTGCCCCACGGAAAGCGCGAAAGATCCCTCCAGAGCTGACGACGATTCATGGCCGGTATCATAAGAACCCGATCCCTCCCCCCGTCTTTGCGCACTTCGTGCCGCAGGTTCCGCGGTGTTCCGCCCATGACAACCATCACGCCGCAAACCTCTTCTTCCGTCAGCGCCACCCGCTGGCTCGCCGTGGGCAGCCTCGCCGGTCTGATCGTGCTGGGCCTGGCCTGGGAGCTGTGGCTCGCGCCGCTGCGGCCCGGCGGCTCGCTGCTGGCGCTCAAGGTGCTGCCGCTGGTCATTCCGCTCGCGGGGCTCTACAAGAACCGCATGTACACCTACCGCTGGGTCAGCCTGATGATCTGGCTCTATTTCACCGAGGGCGTGGTGCGCGCCTGGAGCGACACCAACGGCGTGGGCCAGGTGCTCGCGCTCATCGAGGTGCTGCTGTGCCTCGCGCTCTTCACCGCCTGCGCATTGCACGTCAGGCTGCGCCTGCGCAACGCCAAGGCGGCCCGCCAACTGGAGACTTCCAACCCATGACGACTTCCTCTTCCGTTCCCCTGATCGATCAGCTGCGTGCCATCGTCGGTGCGCAGCACGTGCTGAACGAGGGCGACCTTAGCGCCTACGAACAGGACTGGCGCAAGCGCGCGCGCGGCAAGTCGCTGGCCGTGGTGCGGCCGGCCAATGCGCAGCAGGTGGCCGAGGTGGTCAAGGCCTGCGCCGCGGCCGGCACGGCCATCGTGCCGCAGGGCGGCAACACCGGCCTCGCCGTGGGCTCCATTCCCGACGACAGCGGCACGCAGGTGGTGCTGAGCCTGCAGCGGCTGAACGCCATCCGCACCATCGACGCCGCCAACCTCACGATGACGGTGGAGGCCGGCTGCATCCTGCAGACGCTGCAGGAAGCGGCCGAGAAGCAGGGCTTCCTGTTCCCGCTGAGCCTTGCGGCCGAGGGCAGCTGCACCATCGGCGGCAACCTGGCGACCAATGCCGGCGGCACGCAGGTGGTGCGCTATGGCAACACGCGCGAGCTGTGCCTGGGCCTCGAGGTGGTCACGCCGCAGGGCGAGATCTGGGAAGGCACCAGCGGGCTGCGCAAGGACAACACCGGCTACGACCTGCGCGACCTGATGATCGGCAGCGAAGGCACGCTGGGCATCATCACCGCGGCCACCATGAAGCTCTACCCGCTGCCCGCCGCGCAGCTCACGGCCTGGGCCGCGGTGCCTTCGCTCGACCATGCGGTGACGCTGCTGGGCCTGGCGCACAGGCAGCTGGGCTCGGGCCTCACGGGCTTCGAGGTGATGGGCCGGTTTGCATTGAGCCTGGTCGACAAGCACATGCCGCAGTTGCGCGTGCCGTTCATCGGCGATGAGGCCGTGCCGTACTGCGTGCTGCTCGAGAACTCCGACAGCGAATCCGAAGACCACGCGCGTTCGCGCTTCGAGGCACTGCTCGAAACGGCTTTCGAAGACGGCTGCGTGACCGATGCGGTGGTGGCCGAGAACCTCGCGCAGGCGCACCAGCTCTGGCACATCCGCGAGAGCATTCCGCTCGCGCAGGCCGAGGAAGGCCTGAACATCAAGCACGACATCTCGATTCCGGTGTCGCGCATTCCGGCCTTCGTGGAAGAAACCGACGCCCTGCTGGCGCGCGAGATCGCCGGCGTGCGGCTGGTGAACTTCGGCCACCTGGGCGACGGCAACCTGCACTACAACGTGCAGGCGCCCGAGAACATCGACACCAAGGCTTTCCTGAAGAACGAGGAAGAGCGCATCAACACGCTGGTGTACGACGCGGTCGAGAAGTTCGGCGGCTCGTTCTCGGCCGAGCATGGCGTGGGCTCGCTCAAGGTCGACAAGCTCGAGAAGCACAAGTCGCCGGTGGCGCTGGAGATGATGCGTGCGATCAAGCGCGGGCTCGATCCGAAGAACATCCTCAACCCGGGGCGGGTGATCCGCGTCTAGGCGAAGTCTTCGCCGCGCAGCTCGATGGGCTGCCCGTGCGGCGTGCGGTCGGCCGCGTGGTCCCAGGCGTGGCGGTAGCGCGCGAGTTCGTCGCCCGAGCTCACGCCCTTGCGCGCGACCAGGCCTTCGAGCGCGGCGAGCCAGTGGCGGTAATAAGTGTTGCCGGTGTCGGGGTCGCCCGCGGCCTGCGCGGCGGCGATCTGCGCGGCGAGCGCCTCGGCCCACTCGGCCCAGGTGAAGAGGCCGCGCTCATGCAGTGCCAGCGTCATTGCGAAGGCCTGGGCTTCCCAGGGTGCGTTGAACACCGGCCCGTCGGCATCGCGCGGCATGCCGGGCGCCAGCGCGGGCGGTGGCATGCCGCCGCTGTTCATGCGGCAGGCTCCAGGTAGCTTTCCCAGGCGTCGACCGACACCGCGAGGTTCTGGCGCGGCGCGTCCTCGCCCCAGAGCTCGGCCTCGTCGAAGACCACGGTGTAGAGCCACTGCGGCTGCTCGCCCCGGCCCTGCGCATTCGAATCGGCGAACACATGCGCGCCATGCACATGTTCGATCACGCCGCGCTTGCCCTGCACGTAGCCCGGCAGCCGCGTGTGGTGGTCGACCTTGCCGCGGTGCATGCGTACGCGCTGGCCGACGGCGAAGCGCGCCGGGCCGGCCTCGGGGCGCCGGGTGGGCGAGCCCTTGGCCAGCACGGCCGGAACGCCGGCGGCCTGCAGCACGCGGGCGACCGGTGCAGCGGGATGGCGCATTTCGCCCGATGCGAGTTCGTCCGCAAAGACCTGGCCGCGCTGCAGCATCAGCTGCTCCAGCGCGCCGAGCCATATCTGGTAGTAGCTCAGGTTTGCGTAGTCCGGCAGCGTCTCGCGCACGGCGCGGCTCGCATCGATGTTCCAGGAGCCGGTCGCGCCCATGGCGAGCGTGAGCGCCAGCGCGCGCGGCTCCCACGCGGCATGGAACAGCTCGCCTTCGGGCTCGGGCGTGACCGCGCCGAAACCGGGCTGGCCGCCGAGGTCGGCATGCGTGAGATAGCTCATGCGGCGCTCCCCGGCGTTGCGGGTGCTTCCACCCGCCGCGTGCCGATCATCGAATCGCGCGTGACCAGCGCGGCAAGCTCTTCTTCGCTCAGGCCTTCGGTGCCTTCCGGGCGCTGCGGTATGACGAGGTAGCGCACCTCGGCGGTCGAATCCCAGACGCGGATGCGCGTCGACTCGGGCAGCACCGTGCCGAAATCGGCCAGCACGCCGCGCGGATCCTTCACGGCCCGCGAGCGGTACGGCGCGCTCTTGTACCAGGTGGGCGGCAGGCCGAGCACCGGCCAGGGATAGCAGCTGCACAGCGTGCACACCACCATGTGGTGCTGCTCGGCGGTGTTTTCCACCGCCACCATGTGCTCGCCCTGCCGGCCTGTGTAGCCCAGCGAGGCAATGGCCGCGGTGGCATCCTGCAGCAGCCAGTCGTGGAACTCTCGATCGACCCAGGCCCTGGCCACAACGCGCGCGCCGTTGCGCGGGCCGATGCGGGTCTGGTAGGTATCGATCAGCACGTCGAGCGCGGCCGGATCGATGTAGCCCTTCTGGGTGAGCACGCTTTCGAGCGCCCGCACGCGCAGGTCCATCTCGTCGAGTTCGCTGTGTTGGTGGGCGTGGTCATGGCCGGTCATCGGCCAATGCTAGCGCCGCCCCGTAAAATTCCCAACATGACCTCGCCCAGCCGCCCCGTCCGCTCCCAGTACGAAGACTTCATGCGCCATGTGGACACCCACGGCGTCCACAAGAGCGACCGCACGGGCACGGGCACCAAGAGCGTGTTCGGCCACCAGATGCGCTTCGACCTGAACGAAGGCTTCCCGCTGGTGACCACCAAGAAGGTGCACCTGCGGTCCATCATCCAGGAACTGCTGTGGTTCCTGACCGGTTCCAGCAACAACAACTGGCTCAAGGAGCGCGGCGTCACCATCTGGGACGAGTGGGCGCGCGAGGACGGCGACCTGGGTCCGGTGTACGGGGTGCAGTGGCGCAGCTGGCCCACGCCGGACGGCGGCCACATCGACCAGATCTCCGAAGTCATCAAGACCCTGAAGACCAACCCCGATTCGCGCCGCATCATCGTGAGCGCATGGAACGTGGCCGAGCTCTCCAAGATGGCGCTCATGCCCTGCCATGCCTTCTTCCAGTTCTACGTGGCGCCGCCGCAGGCACCCGGCGAGCGCGGCAGGCTGAGCTGCCAGCTCTACCAGCGCAGCGCCGACATCTTCCTGGGCGTGCCCTTCAACATCGCAAGCTACGCGTTGCTCACCCACATGGTGGCGCAGCAGTGCGAGCTCGACGTGGGCGACTTCATCTGGACCGGCGGCGACTGCCACATCTACAGCAACCACGCCGAGCAGGTGGCGCTGCAGTTGAGCCGCACGCCCTACCCGTATCCCACGCTCCACATCAAGCGCAAGCCGGCCTCGATCTTCGACTACCAGTACGAAGACTTCGAAGTGCTCGACTACCGGCACCACGATCCCATCAAGGCACCGGTGGCGGTGTGAGCCCATGTCCGGCCTCATGACGACACCGCGCATCCACCTGATCTTCGCGCGCGCCGCCAACGGCGTGATCGGTGCCAACGGCTTCATGCCCTGGCACCTGCCTGAAGACCTGGCGCACTTCAAGCAGCAGACCGGCGGCGCGCCGGTCGTCATGGGCCGCAAGACCTGGGATTCGCTGCCGCCGCGTTTCCGGCCGCTGCCCGGCCGCTGGAACATCGTCGTGACGCGGCAGGACGATTGGAAAGCCGAAGGCGCGCAGCGCGCGGGCAGCCTGCAGGAGGCGCTCTCGCTGTGCGAGGATTCGCAAGTGCCCGATGTCTGGATCATCGGCGGCGCGCAGATCTATGCCGAGGCGCAGCCGCTGGCACAGCAGGCCGTCGTCACCGAGATCGCGCGCGACTACGAAGGCGATGCGCATGCGCCGGAACTGGCTCCTTCCGAATGGCGCGAAACCAGGCGCGAATCGCACGTCTCGGCCAAGGAAGGCCTGCACTACAGCTTCGTGACCTACGAACGCATCGCCGCGCCGAAGGCATGAACGCAGGCGAGCCGCGCGCCATCGCCGCTGCGCCGCTGCGGCGCCGCTCCCTGGTGGTCGGCGCCGCATTGCTTTGCGGCCTGGCGCCCATGCAGGCGCTGCGCGCGGCCGAGCGGCTCGATCCCGACGAAGAAGCGCTCTTCATCCCCGGCACCGCGCGCCCCACCGGCGATGGCCGGCTCGAGGTCGACATCCATGCCTGGGTCTACGAACCCGAGCGCCGCTGGGGCCTGAATGCCGCGTTCGCGCGCTACCTGGGCCTGAGCCTCAAGAAGCTCTCGCCCGCGGCACGGCTGCGCTTCAACCAGCGCACCGCGCTGTTCCACGCCGAATCGGAAGAAGGCAAGGTGTTCGAGCTCGACTTCGAAGGCAGTGCCGCGCGCGTGCCCACGCCGCCTTCGGGCGCCGACGGCCGCATGAACATGCGCATCGTCATCGACCCGCCCCGCATGCCGCCTTCGAGCGAGTGGCTGAAGTTCCATGCCGTGACCGGGCCCGGCGAACTGCTGCACCGCTTCAGGGGCGAGGCATTGATCGTTCCCGCGCAAGGCCTGTCGATCATTTCGGACATCGACGACACCATCAAGCGCACCCAGGTGCGCGACCGGCGCGAGATGCTGCTGAACACGTTTGCACGGCGCTTCGAAGCGGCACCGGGCATGGCGGCGTACTACCGCACGCTGGCCAAGGCGCCGGACACGCGCTTCCACTATCTCTCGGCCAGCCCGATGCAGTTGTACCCCGCGCTCGCCGATTTTCTTCGCGATGCGGACTTTCCCATGGGCAGCATGCACCTGCGCGAAAGCACGACCTGGCGCACGCTCATTCCCGGCGAGCAGGATTCGCGCACGCACAAGCTCGGCGTGATCGAGCGCCTGCTGGCCGACTTTCCGCAGCGCCGGTTCATGCTGGTGGGCGATTCGGGCGAGAGCGATCCCGAGATCTACGGGCAGGTCGTTCGCACCCATCCCGGCCGCATCGACAGCATCGCCATACGCGACGTGACCGGCGAGGACAGCCGCGCCGAGCGCTACGCGGCCGCCTTCGAAGGCGTGGCCCCCGGCCTCTGGCAGATTCTTTCCCCCGAACAGGCCCCGGCACCGATCCAGCGGGCAAGGTGAGCGCCCGCCGCCGAAACACCTTCGGCACCTTGGTTTCCAGCACCGGCGACAAAAGAACACTTAGGTACACATCGGAAAGTCATGTGCCTCACAGGGATTAGGCAAAACTGTGATTTTTTCCGCAGAATGTTCTCTCCACCACCCAGACAAGGAGACGGCTCATGTCCATGGAGTTTCTTCGGGTCATCGCCGAGCAGAAATTGCCATATGTCGTCCACACGCCAGCCGACATCGACAGGCTGCGCGTGCTGCGTGCGGCCGAGCTGGTGACCGCTTTCATTCCGCCGTCCAGCCACGCGCCGGACGATCGCGCGATACGCCAGCTCGCCCAGGTGGAATCGATCACCGCCAAGGGCAAGCTGGCGCTGAACAAGGCCACCTCGGCCTTCATCGAACTCTGAACGCCATCGCCGCGCTCGCGAGCCCCGCGTTCCGCGCGGGATCCGGCTAGCGCTTGCGCACGTCGGCCTCGAACCCCAGCAGCTTCATTGCGGCTCCCGGACTCTTTGCAGCCTTTGCATACGCGGCCCATGCATCGTTGCCGCGGTCGAGCCGTGCATGGATGTTCCGCAGGGTCCACTGCGCACCGCTCGCGAGCGTGGGAACCTCCTGCCATTCCACCGGCACCGACACGCCCATGCCGGGACGCGCCCGCACCGACCAGGCGCAGATGGTGGTCGCGCCGAAGCCGTTGCGCAGGTAGTCGATGAAGATGCGGCCGACGCGGTTACCCGGCCCGCTCTTGGCGACGAACATCTGCGGCAGGGTGCGCGCCATGTGGCGCACGATGGCCTGGGAAAAATCCTTGATGGTGTCCCAGTCGTACTGCCGCTTGAGCGGCACCACCACGTGCAGCCCCTTGCCGCCGCTGGTCTTGCAAAACGGCGCGAGGCCCAGTTCGTCCAGCACCACACGCATCAGCTCCGCCGCCTGCAGCACCATGGGCCAGCCGACGCCCTCGCCCGGGTCGAGGTCGAAGGTCATGCGGTCGGGCTTGCCGATGAGCGTCTTCAGGCCGTTCCAGGTATGGAACTCGATGACGTTCATCTGCGCCGCGCTCAGCAGCCCGAGCGGGCCCGCGATCTCGATCAGCTCGGGGTGCTTCGGCCACAGTGCCGCGTCGAGCTGCCGCACGCCGGCCATCTGGCCGAGCTCCAGGTGCTTCTGGAAGAACAGCTGGCCGTTGATGCCCTGCGGCGCGCGCACGAACGACACGGGCCGGCCCTTGAGGTGCGGCATCATCAGCGGCGCGACCAGGCCGTAGAAGCGCACCACTTCCACCTTGGTGATGCCGGTCGAGGGGTCGACCACGCGGTCGGCGTGCGAAACCTTGAAGTTGGCGGGCATGGTGGCGGCAGGTTCGGGCTCGGGCCTGGGTTCACGGCCGGCGCCCGCCTGGTGCACCGGCTTCTCGCGGACGATGGCCCTGGCGGGCTTGTCCGAGCGCACGCTGTGGAACACCGGATGCCGCACATGGCCGTCCTTGGTCCATTCGGAAAACGTGACTTCGGCCAGCAGCACCGGCTTGACCCAGTGCGCACGCCGGTCGTTCTCGGTCGGGTTCTTGAACGGCCGCCGGTCGATGCCGAGCGGCTTCAATCTTTCGAGCATGTCGGCGAGCGTTCGGCCATTGAAGCCCGCGCCCACCGCGCCAGCGTAGACCAGCTCGCCCTTGTCGTCGTGCACGCCAATCAGCAAGGCGCCGATGCCCACGCGCGAGCCCTTCGGATCGGTGTAGCCGCCGATGACGAACTCCTGCCGCTGCGAGCACTTGAGCTTGATCCAGTCGGGCGAGCGGCGCGAGGCATAGGTGCTGTTCTTGCGCTTTCCGATCACACCCTCGAGCCCGATCTTGCAGGCCGAGGCCACGATGTCCTCGGGCGGCGCATCGAAGATCTCGCTGAAGCGGATTTCGGGCGGCGCCTTGGCAAGCAGCGCCTGCAGCAGGCCGCGGCGCTCCACCAGCGGCACGCCGGTGAGATCGAAGCCGCCGTAGTAGGGCAAGTCGAACAGGAAGTAAACGATGTTGCGCGTGTTCTCGCTGTCGAAGGCGTTCTGCAAGGCCTGGAAGTCCGTGCCGCCGGACTCGTTGAGCACCACGATCTCGCCATCAAGCCAGCCGGGCGCGAGCTTCATGCGCTCGATCGCGCGCACCAGGTGCGGCATGCGGCCGCTCCAGTCATGGCCATTGCGCGTGAGCAGCTGCACGCCGCCTTTCGCATCGACGCGCGCGAGCAGGCGGTAGCCGTCGAACTTGATCTCGTAGATCCAGTTCTGCGGATCGGGCGGCGGGCCGTCGACCAGCGTGGCGAGCAGCGGCGAGAGCTTGGCGGGCATGGCGGCCTTCACCGCATCGGCGGGCATGCCGCCGGCCGATGCCTTGCCGCGCTTTCTTGCCGGTGCGGGCGGCGCCTCGGCGGGCGCCGAGACCGCCGCGGCGGGCATCGGCATCTGCGCCACGCTGTCCGGGAACTGGTCGACCACGCTGAATTCGGCGGCCGGGCGGGCGTACTCGTCGTGCTCCTTGATCAGCAGCCACGCGTCCTGCTTGTCATCGGCCTTGCCGTGCATGCGCACCAGGGCCCACTTGCCGCGCAGCTTGTAGCCATGCAGCTCGAACTTGAGGTGCCCCGCCTTGTAGCCCTTGCGCGGATCGCCGATGGGCGTCCAGCTGCCCTTGTCCCAGATGATCACCTTGCCCGCGCCGTACTGCCGGGGCGGTATCTCGCCCTCGAACTGGTTGTAGGCGATGGGATGGTCTTCCACATGCACGGCCATGCGCTTGTCGTGCGTGTCGTAGCTCGGGCCCTTGGGCACCGCCCAGCTCTTCATGGCGCCATCGAGCTCGATGCGGAAGTCGTAATGCAGCCGGGTCGCCCAGTGCTTCTGCACCACGAACTGCAGCACGCCGGGCGCCGATGCGCCGCCCTCCTCGGGCTCGGGCGTGGCGCCGAAGTTGCGCTTTTCCTTGTAGCGCTTCAGGGAGTTTGCGCGCGCCATGGTGTGTCGGCCTCCACGTCCAGCGGATGGCCCGCCGCGTAGCGTTCGAGCAGCAGGTAGAGCACCAGGCCGCCGGCCAGCGGCAGCAGGTAGTAGAGCGCGCGGTAGGCCAGCACGGCCCCCATCAGCTCGCCCTGGCGCACGGTGCCTGAGAGCAGCGCCAGGTAGACCGCCTCGAGCACGCCGAGCCCGGCCGGGATCGGCGTGATCACGCCGACGATGGACGCGGCCAGCAGCACGCTCAGCGTGGTGGCGTACGGCACCTGCCGGTCCAGGAGCAGGTACATCGCGCAGCCCATCAATGCCCAGTTGGCGGCGGAGAGCGTGAGCTGGACGACCGCAAGCTGCGCCGAAGGGAGCCTCACCCGCCGCCCCCGCAGCTGCCACTGCCGCCCGCGCGAAAAGGCGCAGGCCACCACATACGCTGCCGCGAGAAGAATCATCAGCACGCCGAGCGCGCGCAACGCGTCCGCCCCGATGCTCGCCTGGCGCGGCGGCGTGATGACGCCAGCGGCGAACAGGCCGCCGGCCAGCAGCCCGTAGCCGAGCCAGTTGGTGGCCAGGCTCACGCCGACGATCTGCGCCACCACGGCTTCATCGAGGCCCGCGCGCGCATAGAGCCGGGCACGCATCGCAATGCCGCCGACCAGCGAACCCAGGTTGAGATTGAAGGCATAGCTCGTCACCGCAATGGCCCAGGTGCGCCAGCGCGGCACCCGGTGGCGCGTGTGCCGCCGGCCGATGAGGTCGAAGCATCCGTAGAGCGCGTGGCTCGCGGTTGCGATGGCCCAGACCCCCAGCAGCAGCATCGCCGGATAGCGCTGCAGCGCCTCCCATGCGCCTGCCCAGTCGACCTTGTGCGCATGCGACAGCAGCAGGCCCAGCACCGCGAGCCCCAGCAGCGGCAGCAGCCATCGGCGGCAGCGGCGCCAGAGCGAGGGCCTGCCGGCCGGATGGTCCGCCGCCGAAAGCATGGTCGCGTCATGGTTCATGGCGCGGCCCCCAGGGTCGAGATCAGCGCCGGCAGGTCAAGCGGCTTGAGCAGATGGTGGTCGAACCCGGCCACCGCAATGCGCTCCTTGTCGCCGTGCTGGCCCCAGCCGGTCAGTGCGACGAGGATCAATCCGGCCAGGGCGGGGTTGGCGCGCAGCCTGGTTGCGAGCTCGCAGCCGTCCATGCCCGGCATGCCGATGTCGAGGATCGCGAGCCCGGGCGCCAGACCCTCGGCCACCATGCGCAGCGCGGCATCTGCGCTGTAGGCCACGCGCGTTGTGGCGCCCATCGAGCGCAGCAGTTCGCCCAGTGCATCGGCCGCGTCCCGGTTGTCGTCGACGATCAGCACCGTGCCCGGCAACGAGGCCGGCCAGCCGCGAACGGCCGGTGCCGACGACGCGGGCACGCCGGCCTCGACGCGGGCAAGCGGCAGGCGCACACAGAACATCGCGCCCTGGCCCAGGCCCGCGCTGGTTGCCTCGACGCTGCCGCCATGAAGCTCGACCAGGCTCTTCACCAGCGTGAGGCCGATGCCCAGGCCGCCCTGCGCCGCCTTGGAAGTGCCGCTCACCTGCACGAACATCTCGAAGATCGACTTCAGCATGTCCGGCGCAATGCCGGTGCCGTTGTCCCAGACCTCGACCACGGCGTCGCGCCCTTCCCGGCGCAGCACGATGCGGATCTTTCCGCCGGGCGCGGTGTACTTTGCGGCGTTGTTGAGCAGGTTGGAGAACACCTGCGTGAGGCGGACGCCGTCGCCCCGCACCACGACCGGCTCGCTGCACAGCCGCGTGCTCAGCGTGTGCCTGGCGCCTTCGAGCAGCGGCCGGCTCAGCTCGATGGCGTCCTCGATCACCGCTTCAAGCGAGACCGCCTCCATGCGCAGCTCGATCTTGCCGCGCGTGATGCGCGAGACCTCCATCAGGTCGTTTACGAGCCGCACCATGTGGTCGATCTGCCGCCCCATGAGCTCGTAGTAGCGCCGGGCCTCCGCGGGCTCGTGCGGCTTGCGCATCAGGAGCGTGAGCGCAGTGCTCATCGGCGCGAGCGGGTTGCGCAGCTCGTGCGCCAGCGTTGCAAGGAACTCGGTCTTGCGCTGGTCGGATTCGCGCAGGCCGTCGAGCAGCTCGCGCAGCTGGTACTGCCGGTTGCGCGCCCTGAGTGCCGTGCGGACCGTGCTGATCAGCGAGGCCACGCGCATCGGCCGCTCGATCACGGTGACGTTCGCGAGCCGGTCCATGGCCTTGACGATGACGGGCGAATCCGCGCCCTGGCGAGCAAGAACGAGCACCGGCAGATCGGACCACGGCGGCTGCGAGCCCAGCACTTCGGCCAGCGCGGCCGCGGCCGGATCGGCCAGCACCTCTTCCGCCAGCATGATGGCGCCGGCGCCTTCCTGGATAGCCCGCACGAGCTCGCACAGGCTGTCGCAGGTGTAGGCCGCAATCTGCGCGCGGGCCAGCACGGCACTTGCCATGAGGGCGTCCCTGGAGGTTGCGGTCCGCAACAGGATGCGCTGCTCGGCGGATGCGGCGGGCGGGCTCACGATGCGCGCTGCACGCCGTCGGTGGGAACGGGAATGCCCGTCAGGATGCCCCTGAAATGACGCAGCGGCTCGCCGACCTTGAGGCCTGTGGCGGTCATCGAGAAATCACGGATGCTGCGCTCGTGCGCGCCGCCGCGCTTCTTGAGCACCGAGATCGCCTGGCGCACTTCGCCCTCGAGCTCGAAGTAGCGAAGCAGCACCACCGCATCCGCCAGGTAGCTCGCATCCACCGGCGTCTTCATCTGCATCCCGATGAGGCCATGCTGCGCGCCCACCAGCAGCGTGGCGACGCCGGCCTGGCCCAGGTAGGAAAGCAGCTCGTGCAGCTGCACGATCAGGAAGCGCTCGTCGGGCATCGCGTTGAGGTAGCCGTTGAGGCTGTCGATCACCACCACCGCCGCACCGCACTCCGCCACCGCCAGCCGGATCAGGTGCACGAACTCGCCCGGCGACAGTTCGGCGGGGTCGACCTGCCGCACCTTGATGCGGCCGGATTCGATGAACGGCCCCAGGTCCATGCCCATGCTTTCGCAGCGCGTGCGCAGCGTGTGGATGCTCTCGTCGAAGATGAAGAGGGCCGCGCATTCGCCGCGCCGCGCCGCCGCCAGCGCGAACTGCACGGCCACCGTCGATTTTCCCGTGCCCGGCGCGCCGACGAACAGCGTGCTCGTGCCGCGTTCCAGGCCGCCGCCCAGCAGCGCGTCGAGCGCCTCCAGGCCGCTGGGAATGCGCGCCTGCGTGGCCGCCGGTGCCGAGGGATGCTCGGAAGCAACCAGGCGCGGAAAGACGCGCAGGCCGCCGCGCTCGATGCGGTAGTCGTGATAGCCGCCGCGGAACTGCTGGCCCCGGTATTTGCTGACCACCAGCCGGCGCCGCGCGGCCCCGTAGTCGGAACTGATCTGCTCGAGCCGGATCACCGCATGGGCAATGCTCTGCACCTGCAGGTCGTGCTTCATGGCGGTCATGTCGTCCAGCAGCAGCACCGTGCACTGGCGTCCGGCAAAGAACTGCTTGAGCGCGAGGATCTGCCGCCGGTAGCGCAGCGAACTGCCGGCCAGCAGGCGCAGTTCGGACAGCGAGTCGAACACCACGCGCGAAGGCTTGAGCACATCGACGTCCGAGAGGATGCGCAGGGTCGTCTCGCTGAGCTCGACCTCGGATGGATGGAACATCGTGTACTGCTCGTCGGGCTCGAGCGCGGCCTCGGACGGCAGCATCTCGCGCACCTCGATGCCGCTCAGGTCCCAGCCATGGGAACGCGCCACGCCCTTGAGCTCCTGCGCGGTTTCCGACAAGGTGACGTACAGCACCGACTCGCCGCGCTTCGCGCCTTCGATCAGGAACTGAAGCGCGATGGTGGTCTTGCCGGCACCGGGCGTGCCTTCGACCAGGTAGAGGCGGTTGGACGTGAGCCCGCCGCCAAGAACATCGTCGAGGCCGGGAACACCGACTTTCATCAGGCCGTCCTGGGCGGACGGCAAGGCCGTGCCGTCGAGTTTCATTTTTCTTCCTCCATCGTCGGACAGACAGTCCTTTCTGCCCTGTTCTGCTTGCGATCTGCTGGCGCAAGAATTTTTATCAGGAGCTGCGGCCCCTGGGTTGTAGGGCATCACCCTTCTTCGGGACAAGACAACGCCACTGCGCCGCGGCCGCTGCGCGCCGGCCGCGGACGGCCTCAGGACTTGTCCGGCGTCTTGCGCTCGGCATCGCCGGGGTCCTGGAGTTTCTTGTTTTCGACCTTCTTCATCTGCTTCTCGCCCTCGGTGTCCTTTCCATCCGTGGGCACGGATTCCTCCTGGGTGATTTCCGGTTCGTCGGGGGAACGCTCGCGGCGCTCGGGCGGTGGCTTGTTCATCGCTGGACCTCCTGAATGAGCCCCGACAGTGGAGTGCCTGCGGCACGGCAGCGCTCAGGCAATGGCGCCAGCGGCCGTCAGCCAACGCCGACGATCCCGCCGGCCCGCGCGGAAGCCGCGTCTTCCACGGGCGCCTCGCTCGCCTCGATGAAGAGCCGCCGGATCATCGGGAAACGCCCGCGCACCTGCTGCTCGATCGCGGCGATGGCATCGGCGGCTTCGCCGGTCGCCGTGCCCTCCCTGAAATTCAGGTCGACCACCGCCAGCACCTCGTCGGGGCCGATGTACATCGACAGCACGTGGCCGACGTCCTGCACGCTCGGCTGCTCCATGGCCAGGCTGCGGATGGCGCGCGCGGTTTCGGGGCGGATGCCCTCGCCGATCAGGAGCCCGCGGGCCTGGCTGATCAGCAGCACCGCCACGCCGGCCAGCAGCAGCCCGATCACCACCGAGGCCGCGCCGTCCAGCGCGGGCATGCCGAGCCGGTGGCTGAAGTAGATGCCCAGCGCCGCCACCGCCAGCCCGGCCAGCGCCGCCGAATCCTCGGCCAGCACGGTGTAGGTGGTGGGGTCCTTGCTCTGCCCGAGCGCGCGCCAGAACGGAGCGCCGTGCGACTGGACACGGAACTGCCGCAGTGCAACCAGGAAGCTCGCGCCTTCGAACAATGCGGCCAGGCCCAGCACCAGGTAGTTCCAGCCCGGATCGCGCATCGGCTCCGGTTTGCGGATGTGCTGGATGCCCTCGTAGAACGACACGCCGCCGCCCAGCCCGAAGATCAGCACCGCGACGATCAGGCTCCAGAAGTACAGCTCCTTGCCGTGGCCGAAGGGATGCTCGGTGGTCGCGGGCCGCTGGCTCAACCGGATGCCCACCAGCAGCAGGACGCCGTTGAAGGTGTCGACCGCCGAATGGATGCCTTCGGACAGCATGGCCGAACTGCCGGTGATGCCGGCGACCGTGAACTTGGTGGCGGCAATGGCCACATTGGCCGCGATGGCGCCGTAGATCGCAAGCTTCGATTCGGCGGCCATAGGGATTCGGACGGCGGTGCGCCGCTCGGCCCTTGCGTTCAGCCCGGCCTTCAGGGAAGGCCGAGGTAGATCCGCAGGTCGTCCTTCATGGACCCCGCTGACGCGACCGCCATGCGCAGGCGGGCCTCGCTGACGCCAAAACACTTCGTCCAGTAGTCGACCTCTTTCAGGTCGGTGATGTCGATTCGCTCGTCGTCCTGTGGGACGCGGATCTCCATGTCGTCCGGCATCGCGGGGTCTCCAGGTGGGTTGGAGACGGGAGTTTCACCGCCCGGCGAAGCCGCCATGCCAGCCGGACGCCATGGCTGATGCAGGACATGTTCTACATGCTGTCATCTGCTGCGGTTTCGGGATGTTTCATGAAGCCAGTTCCGCTTCTTCCTCGGACGTGCCGCGGTGCGCGTGGCCGTGGGGAATACCGCATCCATCGGATGGCGCAGCAGCGGCTCGTCCAGGCAACTGCTGCCGAGAGAGGGAAATATCTCCACCGGCTCGCCCTGCACCGTGTGGCCAAGATGCACGACGGCAGGATCTGCTGTCGCGGCTCGCACAACGGCAGCCTGCTTTGTTCAAGACCCCCATTGAAGCACCGGCCCGCGGGATGCACGGCCTAAGATTTTGGACATGCAAAGGCCCCATCAATCCATGAACTCCTCGATCGTCGAGCACCTGAGGCGCGCTGGGCGCCTGGACCGCATGTTTGTCGACGGCGAGTGGGCCGTGCCCGAAACGCAGGCTCGCAGCAGCGTCGTCGACCCGTCGACCGAGGAGCCTGTGGCGGAGATCGCGCTGGGCAGCGCAGGAGATGTCGCTGCGGCCGTGGCCGCGGCCCGGCGTGCATTCGCGGCCTGGTCCGTGCGTTCCGCCCAGAGCAGGGCCCTGCTCCTCGATCGCGTCCACGCCCTGATCCTCGAGCGGGCAGAACTGTTCGCCCAGGCGATCTCGCTGGAGATGGGCGCGGCCATCGACTTCGCGCGCCGCACACAGGTGCCGTCAGCAGCGGAGCACATCCGCGTGGCGCGCGACAATGCGCGCGGTTATGCGTTTATCACCCATCGCGGGGACATGGCCATCCTGCGCGAGGCCATCGGCGTGTGCGGCCTGATCACACCCTGGAACTGGCCGCTCTACCAGATCACAGCCAAGGTCGGAGCCGCCCTGGCAGCAGGCTGCACGGTCGTCCTGAAGCCCAGCGAGCTGTCGCCCCTGAGCGCCTTGCTCTTTGCCGAAGTGATGCAAGACGCCGGCATCCCGCCCGGTGTGTTCAACCTCGTGAACGGCAGCGGACCGGAGGTCGGCGCGGCCTTGGCGCAGCATCCGGAGGTGGACATGATTTCGTTCACCGGTTCGACAAGGGCCGGCGTCCTGGTGGCCCAGGCGGCGGCCCCGACGGTGAAGCGCGTGGCCCAGGAACTCGGCGGAAAATCTCCCAACCTCATCCTGCCGGATGCGGACCTGGCGCGCGCCGTACCAGGAGGCGTGGCGGCCGGCTTCCGCAACGTCGGCCAGTCCTGCAGTGCTCCGACCCGCATGATCGTGCCCCGTGCGCGCCTGCAGGAGGTCGAGCGGATCGCGCTCGAGGCGGCATCCGGCATGGTCGTGGGCGACCCGCGTTCGCAGCAGACCACGCACGGCCCCGTGGCGAACCGCGCGCAGTTCAATCGCGTGCAGGAAATGATCGGTGTCGGCATCGCCGAAGGCGCGCGGCTTGTCTGCGGCGGCCTCGGCCGGCCGGAGGGCTTGAGCCGCGGCTTCTATTGCCGACCGACCATCTTCACCGCGGTGCATTCCCGGATGCAGATCGCGCAGGAGGAGATCTTCGGGCCGGTGCTCGTGTTGATTCCCTATGACAGCGTGGACGAGGCCGTGGAAATTGCCAACGACACCGTCTATGGACTGGGCGCCCACGTGCAAGGAAAGGACCTGGCCGCGGCGCGTGCCGTCGCGGCGCGGATCCGGTCCGGGCAGGTGCACATCAACTATCCAGCCTGGAATCCGCATGCCCCCTTCGGTGGCTACAAGCGCTCCGGAAACGGCCGCGAATACGGTATCGAAGGTCTCGAGGAGTACCTGGAAACCAAGGCCATTCTCGGCTTCCAGGATGCCTCGGCACCCGCGACCGAATGACAGATTTCAAAGAAGACATTGCGCATCGCGCTGGAGCAATCATGACCGTGGCCCTCGTACTGCACCGCGCCGATGGTGCGCCTCTTTCCACCGCTTTCCGCAGGGCGCCGTTCGGCAACGACGACCCCTTTGCGCGGCATCGCGAGATCGCGTGGGAAGGATCCGGCGCGATGAGCGCGGGCCGCACCAGCTTCATCGGCGAGCTCGAAGTCGCGAGCTATCCCCACATCGAAACCATCGTCGTGGTCGAGGGCGAGCTGACCCTGACGGCGGCCGGCGCGGCCCCGCTGGTGGTCGGCCCCCAGGCGGGCGCCGTCATCGGATGCGGCACCTCGCTTCATGTCCAGGCCGAATCCCGCGTGCGCTTCGTGTTCTGCGCGGCCGCTTGCGAAAGACCGACGAAGCGCGGCGTCTTCCCGCTGCACGCCGCCGCCGACTTCAAGCCCACCGCGACGCTGCCCGCGGAAGTGCTGCTGGGCCCCGCGCCGGCGTGCCGCAGCGACAAGGTCTTCATCGACGACGGCGCGCAATACAGCGCCGGCGCCTGGGACTCGACCCCCTACCACCGCATCGTTCGGCCGCATCGCATGAACGAGTTCATGCATCTGCTGGCCGGCAGCGTGCGCTTCGCAGCGCCTGACGGCAGCGTGCTTTCTACGGCGGCCGGCGACGCGCTGTTCGTGCCCCAGGGCGCACCGATCGGCTGGGAAAGCAGCGATCGCGTGGCGAAGTTCTACGTGTGCCAAAGCGTCCCGGCTTGAATCGGGGAGCGAGATGTCACCCCCGCTGCAACACATCCAGACTTCACCCACGCTGCCGGCTTCAGCCGATGTCGTCGTGATCGGCGGCGGCATCATCGGTGTCTTTAGCGCCTACTACCTGGCCAGGCGCGGCCTGTCGGTCGCCCTGGTGGAGAAGGGCCGGATCGGCGCCGAGCAGTCGAGCCGCAACTGGGGCTGGTGCCGGCAGCAGAACCGCGATGCCCGCGAACTACCCCTAGCGACGAAGAGCCTCGATCTCTGGGAACGATTCGCCGCCGAGAGCGGCGAAGACACCGGTTTTCATCGCTGCGGGCTGCTGTATCTCAGCAATGACGAGGCCGAGATTTCCCGCTGGGCCAGCTGGCGCGATTTTGCGAAGACCGCAGGCGTGACGACCCTCATGCTGAGTGCCCGCGAGGCCGCCGAGCGCGGCCATGCGACCGGCCGCGCCTGGAAGGGCGGCGTCTTCTCGCCCAGCGACGGCACCGCCGATCCCGGCAAGGCCGCGCCGGCCGTGGCTGCTGCGCTCATCAAGCTCGGCGGCAGCGTCCACCAGAACTGCGCGGCCCGCGGCATCGAGACGGAAGGCGGACGGGTCAGCGGCGTGATCACGGAAGCCGGGGTCATCAAGACCCGGACGGCCGTGCTGGCCGGCGGCGCCTGGGCGTCTTCGTTCTGCCGGCAGCTGGGCATCCGCTTTCCGCAGGCCTCGATCCGCCAATCCATACTGAGCGTGTCGCCGGTCGAGCAGCGCCTGCCGGATGCCGTGGTGAGCGCGGGCGTGTCCGCCACGCGCCGCAACGACGGACGCTATGCACTGGCCATCAGCGGCCGTGCACGCGTGGACCCGACAGGGCAGTTCATGCGCTTCGCGCCGCAATTCGTGCCCATGTTCGCCAAGCGCTGGCGCAACCTTCGCCCGGGCGGCCTGGAAGCCATTCGGAGTGGCCACGAAACGCTCGCACGCTGGCGGCTCGACGCGCCGACGCCGATGGAGCGCGTGCGCATCCTCGATCCGAAGCCCGATCTGCCCACGGTCAGGGAGACCCACCGCCGCGCCATCGAACTGCTGCCCCAGCTTCGCGACGCCAGGATCACGCATGCCTGGGCCGGCTACATCGACAGCACGCCGGACGGTGTTCCCGGCATCGGCGAGGTGCCCGGTATGCCGGGCTTCATCCTGGCCGCGGGCTTTTCCGGACACGGCTTCGGCATCGGCCCCGGCGCCGGCCACCTGATCGCGGACCTCGCCAGCGGCGCCGAACCGATCGTGGATCCCATGCCCTACCGGCCGGAGCGCTTCAGCAACTCGGCATGGGGCAAGGTCGCTGATTTCTAGGCTGCGGTATCCGCGTCTTCGAGCGGCACGAATCAGGCTGGGCCTGCTGCAGTGCAGCTCAGCGATTGAAACCACTCTCTGCGGTTCCCGGCGCATCGGGCCGGCGAGTCATGGAGCGGAGATGCCCGTTGCCACCTGGGCGATGCCTATGAACAGGCTGCAACGACGGCCACAGCGGTGGCCCGGAGGCTAAGCGCGGGGCGGCGTCTGCACGGGCGCGGCAGGCAAGCTCCGCGCATGCGCCTTCAGGCAGGCGATGAAATCCATGAGAGTGGCCGAGACGTGTTCGCGGTTCCACACCACGGTGATCGGACCGAAGCGGATGTTCGAATCAATGGCGATCTTCCTGAACAGCCCCAGCGAGGCCATGTAGTCCGCCATGGATTGCGCACACACGCCGACATAGTCGCCCTTTTGCAGCAGTGCCTGCATCATGGCCAGCGAGGCGGTTTCTGCCTTAGGCACCAGCCACGATGCTTGTTGCTCGATGAGATAGGCATCCATCTGGATGCGGGTGAGCGTGCCAAGGGGCGGCATCACCCATTTCTCCCTCAGGACGTCGGCAAAGCCCAGCGGCTGGTCGCTGTCCCAGTGCTTGCTGCCCTGGCCGATGACGATGCTCACCTGGTCGTCGAAGAGCACGTGATGCGCCAGCTGCGGCTGGTGCGCCCTTGCATCCAGAACGCCGATCACGGCGTCCATGGCACGCGTGTCCAGGCCCTTGAGCAGGTCGTCGAACAGCCCGTCGTGAATCGACACGGCCACATCGGCATGGCGCTGCTGGAACGCGGTCACGGCTTCGGGCAGGCCGCCGGCGATGCCTGCCCAGACGCTGCCCACGTTCAGACGCGGCACGCGTCCCGCAGCCACCGCATGCATCTCGCGGCCAGTGCGGACGATATCTCCCAGCACGGTGATGGCCAGCCGCTTGAGCAGATGCCCCGCAGGCGTCAGCTGCACCTTGCGCCCGCGCACCATCAGCGGCGTGCCCGCCACGCGTTCCAGTTCTGCCAGCCAGTGCGACATGGCAGATTGCGTCATATGCAGCCGCGCCGCCGCCTCGGTCAGCGTGCCCGCCTCGTCCAGCACCAGAAAGGATTCCAGATGCCGGACCTTGATGCCTCGCGCCCAGGAAAGGCCTTCTGAACGTTCAATCATGAGTAGATTTTCATAGTTCCATTTTGCATTTTCACTAGGCGGATAGCAGGGTTGTCATGAAAATTACTTCATCTTTTATGTCGGACCCTCAGAGGAATCCCTGTGCCCAAAGCAATCACGAACGTCTGCAAGATCCTGATGGGCGCCGCGGTCGCGGCCGCCACGGCCACCGCCGCGTACGCGCAAGCCTCCTCCTACCCCAGCCGGCCTGTGCGCCTCGTCGTATCGCAGGCCCCGGGCGGCAGCAGCGACACGATCGCACGCATGTGGGCCGAACACGCAGGCAAGGCCATTGGCGCCACCATCGTGGTGGAGAACAAGCCCGGTGCGGGCGGCCTCATTGCCGCACAGAGCGCGCTGAATGCGCCCGCCGACGGCTACACCCTGCTATTGGGCAGCGTGTCGCTGATGGTGCTCAACCAATTCACCTACAAGCCGCTGCCCTACAACCCCGAGAAGGATTTTGTTGGCGTGACCATGCTGACCACGGTGCCGTTCGTGCTGTCCGCCAACCCGGCCACGGGCATCAAGACGCTCAAGGACCTGACGGAAAAAGCCAAGGCGGCGCCCGGCAAGCTGAACTTCGCCTCTGCCGGCCTGGGCAACTCGACCCATCTGGCGGTCGAGCTCGTGTCCAACGCCCTGGGCATTTCGATGACCCACATCCCCTACAAGGGGGAGGCCGACGGCATCCTGGCCACTATCGGCGGGCAGACCGAAGTGATGGCACCGGTGTATGGCACCGCCCTGCCCCACATCAAGAACCACAAGCTCAATCCGCTGGCGGTGTTGTCGCCGCAGCGCACCCCCGAACTGCCCGACGTGCCCACGCTGGGCGAGTTGGGTGTGAAGGGCTTTGACAACATGGGCTGGAGTGCCGTGGTGGCACGCGCCGGCACGCCGCCCGACATCGTGGAAAAGCTCAACAAGGCAACGGCTGCCTTCCACAAAAGCCCCGACGTTCAGGCCAAGCTCAAGAGCATGGGCGTGATTCCCATGTCCGGCCCTTCCGCGCTGGTCATGGAAACGGCGGCGCGCGACGCCAAGGCCTGGGGGCCCACGCTCGGGGCGCTGAATCTCAGCGCCAAGTGAGCCGGCGACCTGCGCAAGCGCCGCTTCCTTTTTTTCCCCATCTTCACCCCTTGCGGTATCGCCGATGCAGCAAGGAGTTCGTCAGCACAAAGTCATGAAAAAAGAAGCAATGGTGGTCTGTCCACAGCCGGAGGCCGCCGAATCCGGCATTGACATCCTGCGCGCAGGCGGCAACGCGGTGGATGCCGCCGTGGCCACCGCGCTGGCGCAAACGGTGGTCGATCCGCTGATGTGCGGCATCGCAGGTTTTGGCACCGCCGCCGTGTACCTACCCGGCGCCCAGGTGCACGAGTATTTCGACTTTCACTCGCCCGCGCCGCTGGCGGCCAGAGAAGACATGTGGGAGCGCCTGTTGGAGGGCGAAACCAGGGACGGCTTCGGCTTCATCCTCAAGGGGCGCGTCAACGACATCGGTCCCCAGTCCATCGGCACGCCGGCCACGCTCAAGGGCCTGGAGGCCATGCACCAGGCGCACGGCCGCCTGCCGTGGCGGCAGGTGGTGGAGCCCGCGATTCGCTGGGCCGCGGACGGCTACTTTGTCCGCCCCGGCATGCACGCCTTCTGGATCGACGAGCCCAGCATGGGCCGCGTCGGCAACCTGGAGCGACTGCAGTACTGCGAGGACAGCCGCCAGCTGTACTGCCGCCCCGACGGCCGTCCCAAGCCCATCGGTGCGCCGCTGCGCAACGAAGGCATGGCCGCCGTGCTGCGCCAGATTGCCGAAGAAGGCGCGCACCCGTTCTACCAGGGCGATCTGGCGCAAAAGATGGCGGCGCACCTGCAGTCGCTGGGCGCGCTGATCACGCTCGACGACCTGGCCCGATACCAGGTGCAGCGCAACCCGCCGCTGGTGGGCCGCTACCGCGACCGCACCATCGCCACCAACCAGCCCCCGGGCGGCGGCGCCATGCTGCTGGAGATGCTCAACATCCTCGAGCACTTCGATCTGGCGAGCCTGGAGCACAACAGCCCCGCCTACCTGCAGAGGGTGTGCGAGGCCATGAAAAAGGCGACGATCGACAAGGACTGCTGCATCGGCGACCCGAAATTCTTCGACGTGCCGCTGGATCGGTTGCTGTCCAAGGACACGGCCCGCGAAGTGGCCGAGCAGATCCGCGGTGGCCATCGCTTCAACGTGGAGCGCGTGAACCCCGGCGCGCCCGTGCCGCGCGACACCACCCACCTGAGCGTGGTGGACGCCGACGGCAACGCCGTCTCCCTGACCCACTCGCTGGCCATGCCCTCAGGCATCATCACCCCGGGCATGGGCTTCCTGTACAACGGCTGCATGGGCGTGTTCGACCCGCGCCCGGGCCGTGCAGGCAGCATCCAGCCAGGCAAGAGCCGCTTCACCTCGTCCTGTCCCACCATGACCTTCAAGGACGGCGAGCTCGACGTGGTGCTCGGCGCCCCCGGTGGCACGCAGATCGCCATGGGCGTGCTGCAGGTGCTGCTCAACGTGATCGACCACGGCATGGAGATGCAGACCGCCGTGTCGGCGCCTCGCTTCTCGTCCACCAGCAACTCCATCGACGTGTGCAATCGCATTCCGCGCTCCACCACGCGCGCGCTGGAAGCACAGGGCTATGCCATTGGCCGCAACCCGTACAACTACACCATCGGCTGGGTGCACGGCGTGCAGGTACAGGCCGATGGCCTGCACGGCGGCGCCGACCCCGGCCGCGATGGTGTGGCGTACCGGCTGCGCATGGATCCTGCGCACTGATCGGCCCGGTCCGAACTATTGTTGGGGCGCTGGAGGGGATTGAAGAGCCGCTGATTCCACCTCAAGGGCACGAGCGAACGGTCATTCAGCCACCCATGGAGGTAGCTGCTCCACCAGAAACTCGTACAGGCACTTGGCCGCTCTTGGCAACTCACGGTTCGCCCGCTCCGGCCACATCTCGGACGAAGGCAACTTCGGGAAGCCCTCCTCGGGCGTCAACACCCGCACGTCCGCCACAGGCCGAATCGCCGCTTCTTGGACCCCCGCCAGGCCCGCGAGAACGGAGGCCTTCAGCACCTCAGCGCCTGTAGCACCCAATGCTGACCCCAGTTATCCCCAAACTGCAGCTGCGTCCGCTACCCTGGGGGCCAGGGGAGATTCGAAGGCTTTTGCTAAGCTGGCTAACTCTGACCTGGTGGCGAAGGACAGTGAGGCACAAAATGGGTATGCCACCGCGTACAAGCCGAGTCCAGCGCCAAAAATAAACAAAAAATCCTTTCAGAATCAACAGCTTAGAATAATTCATGAAAATAGCTACCTGGAACGTCAACTCCCTCACTGCCCGCCTGCAGCATGTGCTCGATTGGCTGATCGCCAACCCGGTCGACGTGCTGTGCCTGCAGGAGCTCAAGATGAGCGACGACAAGTTCCCGCTCGACGTGCTCAAGTCGGCCGGCTATGAGGCCGCCGTGTTCGGCCAGAAAACCTACAACGGCGTCGCCATCCTGAGCCTCGCGCCGATGCGCGACGTGGCGCGGAACATCGGCGGCTTCACCGACGACCAGTCGCGTGTGATCGCGGCCACGGTCGAGACGCCCGCGGGTCCGCTGCGCATCGTGAACGGCTACTTCGTCAACGGGCAGGCGCCGGGCACCGACAAGTTCGAATACAAGATGGGCTGGCTGCGCGCGTTGCGCGAATGGCTGCGTGCGGAAATGGCGGCCCATCCAAACCTTGTGCTTCTGGGCGACTTCAACATCGCGCCGGAAGACCGCGACAGCTTCGACCCCGTGGGCCTGGCCGAAACCATCCATCACACGACCGAGGAGCGCGAGCATTTCAAGGCACTGCTCCAGCTGGGCCTGGTCGACAGCTTCCGCCTCTTCGAGCAGCCCGAAAAAAGCTTTTCGTGGTGGGACTACCGCATGCTGGGCTACCAGAAGAACCGCGGCCTGCGCATCGACCACATCCTGGTGAGCGAGCCGCTGGTGCCGCGCGCCAAGGGCTGCATCATCGACCGCGTGCCGCGCAAGTGGGAAAAGCCGAGCGACCACGCACCGGTGGTGCTCGATCTCGACCAGGGGATTTGATGACCATGACCATCCGCACCCTCACGATCATCGCAGCGGCGCTCGCGCTCGCTGCCTGTTCCGCGTTCAAGCCTGCGGACAAGGCCGACGACGGCAAGTCGCCCACCTCCGCCACCGACGAGGCGCCCGGCACAAGGGGCGACGTGCCCACCGTGCGACTGATCACCGCGCAGACGCCTGCCGTGCGGGCCTACCGCAAGACCGGCGCGCGCCAGATCTACAAGGCCTATCCGCAGCGCATCTACAAGGGAAAGATTCCCCCTCTGGTCTATGCGGTGGTGGTGGTCGAGACCGACCTCGATGCCGAAGGCAACGTCAAGAACGTCACGTTCAGTCGCGTGCCGAGCCATGCGCCCGAGGTGCCGGGCAAGATTGCGGAGCTCATCAAGGCGGCGTCCCCGCTGCCGAGCCCGGGGAGCCTGGGCGGTCACACGTATGTGGACACCTGGCTCTGGGACAAGAGCGGCAACTTCCAGCTTGACTCGCTGACACTGGGCCAGCGCAGCCGGTGAATAAGCTCGCCCCCAGTCTTCGCGCACTTCGTGTCGCTACGCCACCCCCTGCCGGGGGCAACACCAGCGGCCCGGCAAAGCCGGTTCCGCGGTGTTCCGTGGAAGGGGCCCCTCTCTATCTGTGAGGCAGCCTACTCGATCCCGAGTTCCTGGATCTTGCGGGTGATGGTGTTGCGGCCGATGCCCAGCTTCTGAGCGGCTTCGATCCGGCGGCCGCGGGTGTTGGCCAGCGCCGTGAGGATCAGCCGCGACTCGAAGCGGCGCGACAGCACATCCCAGACGTCGGTGCGCCCGGCCGCGAGCAGCGCCTGAGCTTCGATCTCCAGGCCGCTCTCCCAGCTGCTTGCGCCCACCAGGCCTTCAGTGGCTTCGGGTGCAGCGCCGCTCGCCGGTGCCGCTTCGCGTTCGAGCCCGGGCGATGGCTGCACCGCGGCTTGCACGGGTGCCGCCGCGGCGCTCGTTTCTGTGGCCTGTGCCGGCGCGCCGGCGGGCGCGGCCATGACCTCGGGCGGCAGGTCCTTGGCCTCGATCAGTTGGGCCGGCGCCATCACGGTCAGCCAATGGCAGATGTTCTCGAGCTGGCGCACGTTGCCCGGAAAGCTGAACGAAGCCAGCTTGGCCAGCGCCGCATCGGAAATGCGCTTGGGCTCCACGCCGAGCTGGCGCGCGCTCACCTGCAGGAAGTGGCGCGTGAGCGCCGGCACGTCTTCGCCGCGCTCGCGCAGCGCCGGCAGCCGCAGGCGAATCACGTTGAGGCGGTGGAACAGGTCTTCGCGAAAGCCGCCGAGCTTCACGCGTTGCTCGAGGTCCTGGTGCGTGGCCGCGATCACGCGCACGTTGGCCTTGACCGAGTTGTGGCCGCCCACGCGGTAGAAGTGCCCGTCGCTCAGCACGCGCAGCAGGCGCGTCTGCAGGTCGAAGGGCATGTCGCCGATCTCGTCGAGGAAGAGCGTGCCGCCCTCGGCCTGTTCGAAGCGCCCGCGCCGCATGGTCTGCGCGCCGGTAAAGGCACCGCGCTCGTGGCCGAAGAGTTCGCTCTCGAGCAGGTCCTTGGGAATGGCCGCGGTGTTGATGGCCACGAAGGGACCGTTGGCACGCGGCGAGTGCTTGTGCAGCGCGCGCGCCACCAGTTCCTTGCCCGAGCCCGATTCGCCGGTGATGAGCACCGTGACGTTGCTTTGCGAGAGCCGGCCGATGGCGCGGAACACGTCCTGCATGGCGGGCGCCTGGCCCAGCATTTCGGGCGCGGCGACCATGCGCTCCTCGGCCACTTCCTCGCGCTGGCTTTCATCCACGGCGCGGCGGATCAGCTCGACGGCGCGCGGCAGGTCGAAGGGCTTGGGCAGGTATTCGAAGGCACCACCCTGAAACGCCGAAACGGCGCTGTCGAGGTCCGAAAACGCCGTCATGATGATGACCGGCAGGCCGGGGTGCTTGGCCTTGATCTTGTCGAGCAGATCGAGCCCGGAACCGCCAGGCATGCGGATGTCGCTCACCAGGACCTGGGGGCCCTGCTGTTCGTCGTCGTCGGCGAGTTCGAGGGCGGCCAGCACCTCGCGCGCGTTGGTGAAGCTGCGCGTGGGCAGGTCTTCGCGCAAAAGGGCCTTCTCCAGCACGAAGCGGATCGATTGGTCGTCATCAACTATCCAGATCGGCTTCATGCATCTCCTTGTTGCCGTGGCTGCTAGGGCAGCGGAATCAATATCTTGAAATCGGTTCGGCCCGGGACGCTGTCGCACTCGATCACGCCGTGATGCTGTTGCACGAAAGTTTGTGCAAGCGTCAATCCAAGCCCTGTCCCGCCTTCCCTGCCCGAGACGAGCGGATAGAAGATGCGGTCCTTGATCGTGTCCGGCACACCCGGTCCATTGTCGATGACATGCAATTCCAGTGCCAATCGATACCACTGCTTGTTGAATATCACCTGCCTGGCGATGCGGGTCTTGAAAGTGATCTGCGCATCGCCCGCGGCGCGGCGCTCGGCCAGCGCCTGCGCCGCGTTGTGCACGATGTTGAGCGTGGCCTGGATGAGCTGCTCGCGGTCGCCGCGGAATTCGGGGATCGACACGTCGAAGTCGCGCTCGATGTGCAGGTCGCGCGGGAACTCCGCAAGAATGACCGAGCGCACGCGCTCGCAGACTTCGTGGATGTTCACGTCGCCCACCACGTGCGGGCGTCGATGCGGTGCCAGCAGCCGGTCGACCAGCGTCTGCAGCCGGTCGGCCTCGTGGATGATGACCTGCGTGTATTCGATGAGGTCGCGCGACTCGACCTCCATCTGCAGCAACTGCGCCGCGCCGCGAATGCCGCCGAGCGGGTTCTTGATCTCGTGCGCGAGATTGCGGATGAGTTCCTTGTTGGCCTGCGCCTGGTCGAGCAGGCGTTCCTCGCGGTCCTGGCGCACCTGCTGCTCGAGCGGCGACATCTCGATGATGAGCTCGCCCGGCTTGTCGCCCTGCGCCAGCGTGACTTGCACCGGCATCAGCTCGTGGTTGACGCGGCGCAGGAAGGCTTCATAACGCAGCGTGGCGAAGTCGTTGCTGCGCGCCCCGTCGATGGCGGTGCGAAGCACGTGCGGCTCGTGAAAGCAGGCACCGAACTGAGAGCCTTCGAGCGTGCGGCGCGACGTGCCCAGCGCGTCTTCGAGGGCGGCGTTGGCAAACAGCACCGAACCGTTGGTGCTGACCACCGCAATCAGCGTGGACAGCAGGTCGAAGGACTGAAAGCGCGGAGTGGCGCCGGACGCCTTCTTCCCGAACGCCATGGCCCTACTGCTTGGCCGGCAGGCGGCCGAGTTCGCGGCGGATGCCCGCGATGTCGCTCTCGTTGCGCGCCAGTTCGGCTTTCATTTCAGCCACGCGGTCGAGGTACTTCTGGTAGTTGCGGCCTTCGCTGCCCTGCTTCTCGGGCTCGCCGTTGTTGTATTCCTTCTTGAGCTCCGCCTGGCGGGCCTCGGCCTTCTTGAGTTCGGCTTCGAGCACCGAGCGGGCTTCACCGTCGCGTGCGCGCTGGTCGACGCCCTCGACGCGCGGACTGCCCGCGGGCGCACGGGAAGCTGCCGGCGCCGAGTTGCCGCCGGCCGAACCACCGCCCGATGGCTTGGTGCCCTGCACCACCGTGACGTTGCCGCCTTCCATGACCTTGCAGCCCTTTTGCTGGGCGATGGTCGAGTTGTTGGTGTATTCATTGCCGCAGCGCCACACGCGCTCCTGGGCGAGCACGGGCAAGGCGGCCAGCAATGAACCGGCCAGGAAAATGAGAGAAGCAGTCTTCATGAGAATCGATCTTGGCGCGACAAAGGTGCATTTTCCTGCAATTCGACGCCACTGGTGACAAGATGTTCCGCGCCAAGCAAAAAGGACGGCCAAGCCGTCCTTTTCGAGTTCATTCCAGCAACACCGCGGAACCGGCTCTGCCGGGCCGCCGGTGTTGCCCCCTCGAGGGGGAGGCGGCGACACGAAGTGCGCCGCTTCGGGGGTGGGCCAATTACAGCGAGTAGTACATGTCGAACTCGACCGGATGGGTCGCCATGCGGAAGCGCGTGACTTCCTGCATCTTCAGTTCGATGTAGGCATCGATGTAGGCATCGGTGAACACGCCGCCCTTGGTCAGGAACGCACGGTCCTTGTCGAGGTATTCCAGGGCCTGGTCGAGGCTGTGGCACACGGTCGGGATCAGCGCGTCTTCTTCCGGCGGCAGATGGTAGAGGTCCTTGCTGGCAGCTTCGCCCGGGTGGATCTTGTTTTCCACGCCGTCGAGGCCGGCCATCAGGAGCGCCGCGAAACCGAGGTACGGGTTCATCAGCGGATCGGGGAAGCGTGCTTCGACGCGGCGGCCCTTCGGGTTGGCCACGAACGGGATGCGGATCGAGGCCGAGCGGTTCTTGGCCGAGTAGGCCAGCTTCACCGGGGCTTCGAAGCCGGGCACCAGGCGCTTGTAGCTGTTGGTGCCGGGGTTCGTGATGGCGTTCAGGGCACGGGCGTGCTTGATGATGCCGCCGATGTAGTGCAGCGCGAAGTCCGACAGGCCTGCATAGCCGTCGCCGGCGAACAGGTTCTTGCCGTCCTTCCAGACCGACTGGTGCACGTGCATGCCCGAGCCGTTGTCGCCGACGATGGGCTTGGGCATGAAGGTGGCGGTCTTGCCGTAGGCGTGGGCCACGTTGTGGATCACGTACTTCTGCAGCTGGACCCAGTCGGCGCGCTGCACCAGCGTGCTGAACTTGGTGCCCAGTTCCATCTGGCCGGCATTGGCCACTTCATGGTGATGCACTTCGACCGGGATGCCGAGCGATTCGAGCACCAGGCACATTTCCGAGCGCATGTCCTGGAAGCTGTCGACCGGGGGAACCGGGAAGTAGCCGCCCTTGACCGCGGGACGGTGGCCGGTGTTGCCGTGCTCGTATTCCTTGTCGGTGTTCCACGAGGCTTCTTCGGAGTCGATCTTCACGAAGCAGCCCGACATGTCGTTCTTCCAGCGCACGCCGTCGAACACGAAGAATTCGGGTTCCGGACCGAAGTAGGCGGTGTCGCCCAGGCCCGAGGCCTTCATGTAGGCCTCAGCACGCTTGGCGAGCGAACGCGGATCGCGCTCGTAGGCCTTGCCGTCGGCGGGGTCGATCACGTCGCAGGTCAGGATCAGCGTCGTTTCTTCGAAGAAGGGATCGATGTTGGCGGTGTTCGGGTCGGGCATGAGCTGCATGTCCGAAGCCTCGATTCCCTTCCAGCCAGCGATGGACGAGCCGTCGAAAGCATGGCCCGAAGTGAATTTGTCTTCATCGAAAGCCGAGACGGGCACGGTCACGTGCTGCTCTTTGCCGCGGGTGTCGGTGAAGCGGAAGTCGATGAACTTGACCTCGTTTTCCTTGACGAGCTTGAGTACATCGGCGACGGTCTTTGCCATCAGTTTCTCCTGAGTTGGATGGTGGTTAGGAATACAGGGACGGAGGATGCAGTTTCTATGCCATTGTCGCCGCTCGTCGAGAGCCTTCCGCAGCGGCCGCAAACCCCAAAAAAAGGCGAAAAGTCACCAAATTGGTGCAATAAAAACTACCGCACCAATTCCGGGCCAAGCCTCGCATCATAGGCGTGCAGGCCCTCGATCAGTTGTGCGTAGGCGGCATCCAGGTGAACTGGATCGCCCTTCACGCCGAGTTCGATGTGGCGGCCGTACTGCGGATGGTCGACGCTCGGCAGGCTGAACACCTTGATGCCGGCATGCGCCGCTTCGATCGCCTGCATCAGCGGGGTGAGCGTTGCTTCCATGGCGCCAAAGACGATGACCGACTTCTCGGCCGACTTGCCGCTGGAAAACATGTGCGCATAGCGGCTGTCGAGCACCGACTCGATCATGGGCCAGGCCATCACCGGAAAGCCCGGCACGAAATGGACGTGCTCGACGCTGAAACCCGGAATCTTGTTGTACGGGTTGCGGATGATCGTGGCGCCCTTCGGGAACACACCCATGTTGAGGCGGTGAATGTTGTCGGGCCGGTCGGGCTCGTAGGCAATGCCCTGCTCGCGCGCGGTGTCCTGCATGCGCTCGCGGATCAGCAGTTCCGCCTCGGGATGCAGCTCCAGCGGCACCCCCAGGGCCTGCGCGGCGCATTGCCGCGTGTGGTCGTCCGGCGTGGCGCCGATGCCGCCGGTCGAGAAGACGATGTCGCCCGAGCCGAAGGCGCGGCCGAGCGCGGCGGTGATGCGCGCGGGCACGTCGCCCACGTATTCGGCCCAGCCGAGTTGCAGGCCGCGCGCGGCGAGCAGTTCGATGACCTTGGGCATGTGCTTGTCGGCACGCTTGCCGGAAAGGATTTCGTCGCCGACGACGATCAGACCGAATGCGCGGGTCATGGGGATTTCCAATGGGAGAGAAGGGCCTGATCGGCCTCGGCCGCGGGTAGGCCGTCGGTTGGGCCGGATGGAGCGTCGGAGGCGCCGCGCTGCGCGCGCAATTGCGCCAGGGCATCGAGGCAGTAATGGCCGAACCAGAGCGCCGAGAACGCGAACACCAGCGTGTAGATCCAGATCGCGAGCGGCACCAGCACGAAGAAGGCGGCGGCAAACAGCAGGCCGGAGGCCCAGACGATGCTGGGCGCCGCGCCCAGGTAGCCGCACAGCACCCCGATGCACAGCAGCGGCAGCCGGTGCGCGCGCAGCAGCGCGGCACGCTCTTCAGGGCTTGCGTGCTCGGCCAGCGCGTCGAAGCTCATCACGCGGTAGGTGAGCCAGCCCCAGATCAGCGGCGGCAGGATCAGCACGAGCGGCGGAATGAGCCAGAGCGGCATCGAGACCACGAGCGCGAGCAACGCCAGCAGCGTCAGGCCGAGCGAGCGCGCAACGCTGCCGAAGAAGGACGCGCCTTTCTTGCGTTCGAGCGCAGGAAAGCGGCGGTGCGCCACCAGCGCGGTGAGCGGGCCCGCCATGAGCCCGGCCACGATCAGCAGCGAAACCACCACGATCACCGGCGTGGCGGCAAACACCACCACCAGCGGCGCCAGCACGGCCGTGACGTCGCCCGAGAAGAGCCGCCCGATCCAGCTCCAGAAGCTCGACAGCAGCGGCCAGGCGTCGAGCGCGTCGCGGGTCCAGGCGACGGTCGCGTCCCAGTAGAAATAGCCGAAGCCTGCGGCCAGCAGCACCATCAGGCCCAGCGGCAGCAGCGACAGCACGATCACGCGCGGCAGCATGCAATAGGCGACCGCGCGCCAGAAGGAATCGAGGAGCAGGCGCATTGGGTGCGAGGATAACCGGGCCGGTTCGGGACCGGCGCTCAGCCGCGGCCGGCCATCCGCTTGAGCCCGAGCCACTGCTGGGCCCAGAAGCCGCGCCCGTAGTCGCGCACGCGGCCGTCCGCGCCGGGCTCGACCTGGTCGCGAATGCCGGTGGGGTCGTAGCGCTCCTCGAAGTTCGCGGTGCGAAAAAGCATGTCCCACCACGGCAGCAAGACGCCGAAATTGCACCCGCCCAGCGTATGCGCACCCCGCGATTCGTGGCCCAGCCCGATGCTGTGGTGCAGCCGGTGGAAGCGCGGGCTGATCCACAGCCGCTCGCCGATGGCGCCGAAACCGAGCCTGAGGTTGGCGTGCTGCAGGCTTTCGCTGAGCTGCGTGAACGCCACGAACGCAATGAACTGCCCCGGCGCCACGCCGATCAACTGCGCGACGATGACGATGAGCGTGTCGTGGACGATGTCGTCGAGCAGGTGGTTGCGGTCATCGCTCCACATCGTCATCTGGCGCTGCGAATGGTGCAGCGAATGCAGGCCCCACCACCACCTGAACTGGTGCTGGCCGCGGTGGATCCAGTAGCCCACGAAGTCGAGCACCACGAGATAGATCGCAAAGGCCACCCACGGCACGTCGGTCACGCCGGGCCAGGCCTCGTCGAGGTGGAAGGTGCCCCAGCCCGCGGTACGCACGAAGCCGATGGCCTCGTCGAAGAGCGGCTCGAGCGTGAAGAACATCGCGAGCCGGAACAGGCCCAACCGATGGATCAGCGTGTAGAGCACGTCGATGCGGATCGCGCGGCGGTCGGTGACCGGCTCGACGGCGCGCCAGCGCTGCAGCGGCCCGATGACCGCGAGCAGCACCACGACCTGGATCAACCCGACCAGCAGCCAGCCGGTGGCGTCGAAGGCATCCTCGGTCCAGCCGCCCAGGCCCACCGCAAACACCAGCGGCTGGACCAGCGCCTCGAAGAACCAGCCCTGCAGCGCGGAAAAAGCGTCCGTCAACCAATCCGTCATGGCGGCAGCCTCAGGGGTGGGATGCGATCCAGGCGCGGTACTGCGGATGCTGGCGCAGCGTCTCGAAGCAGAAGCCCCTGGCCTTGAGGCCGACGATCAGCGGTTCGAGATTGGCCGGCGCCCACGGATCCTTGCGCGACCAGATGCCCAGGTGCGCGAGCAGGATGTCGCCCGGGCGGATGCTCTCCAGCGCCTGCGAAAGAAGCCTTTCATTGCTGAACTTCTCGCTCGGCAGCTCGTCCCCCAGGAAGCCGGCCGGCGACCATCCCACATGCTCGAAGCCGCAGGCCTTGGCCGCCGCCAGCAGCCGGGGCGAGGTCTTGCCGCCCGGTGCACGGAACAGCGGCAGCGGTTTCTTGCCGGTGATGGCAGCCAGCCGATCGGAGGCCTTGCCGATGTTGGCGCAGTATTCGGCCGCGCTCCAGGTGAATTCGCGCCCCGCCAGCGCCCCTGCCGTGGGCTTGATGCGGAAGCTCGGCGCCACGCCCTTGAGGTCGCCGCGCCAGTATGCGTGGTCGTAGGTGTGGGAGGCGAATTCGTTGCCTTCGGCCGCCCTCGCCTTCCACCACGGCGCCCAGTGGCTGTCGAGGCTGTCGCCGTCGGTCTGGGTGCGCTCGGCGGCGGCAAAGAAAGTGACGCGGACGTTCTGGCGCTTGAGCACGTCGGCCACCAGCGGCGCCACGCCCATGTGGCCGGTGTCGAAGGTCAGGTAAACCGGCTTGTCGCAGGAAGCGCCCTGCTGCTGCGCCCAGGCAGCCGGCACCGCCGCCAGGGCGATCGCCAGCAGGGCTGCGGCCCGGCCGCTGCGGCTAGGTGCGCTTGCCATGGTCCAGCGTCCAGACGCCGTGCGGCGAGCGGCCGACGTTGACCTGGCGCACGAGCTTGTTGTTCACCAGGTCCACCACGCTGAGCTTCTTGGCCCAGCGCGAGGTGACATACAGCGTCTTGCCGTCGGCCGACACGTCCATGCAGTCGGGCCCGCCCGGCACCGGGTAGACCGCGCCGACCTTCAGCGTCGCCAGGTCGATCCGGCTGATGGTGTTGGCCACCCGGTTGCTCACGAACACGCTCTTGCCGTCGCCGGCCGAGCGGAAGGCATGGGCGCCCTTGCCGGTCGGGATCTTGCCGACCAGCTTCGGCTCGGCGCCGGCCACGTCGAACACCTGCACGCCATCGCTGCCGGTCAGGCCCACGAGCAGGGTCTTGTCGTTATGGATGCCGAAGATGTCGGCCGGCATGGCGCCGGTGGCCACGCGCCAGCGGACGGTCTGGGTGGGCAGGTCGACGGCGATCAGCTCGTCGCTGTCCTGCATCGTCACGTAGGCGATGGTGCTGGTGTTGTCGATCCAGATGTGGCTCGGGGTCTTGCCCGATGCGATGCGCTTGGCCAGCTTCAGGTCCTTGCCATCCCAGCGGTAGATGTCGACGTGGTTCAGGCGGTTGCCCGCGGTGACGAACCACTTCATGTCGCGCGAGAACTGCAGCTGGTACGGATCGATGATGCCGTAGACCACGCGCTGCACCTCGGCCGTCCTGGGGTTCAGGAAAGTGAGCGAATCGCCCGCCGAATTGGCCACGATGACCGACTTTTCGTCGGGCGTCATGTAGAGGTGGTGCGGCTCCTTGCCGGTGGCGATGCGCTGCTTTTCGGTCCAGTCGGTCGGACTGATCACGCTGACGCTCGCGTCCAGCGAATTGAGCACGAAGATCGGCGGGGCTTCAGGCGGTGCGGCGGCGGCGGCTTGCGCCAGCCAGACCGCGAGGCATGAAAACAGGAAGGCCGGAAAGCGGCCATTCGGTCGGGCAGGAAATCGCAAGGGAAAGGTTCCGAGAGAGAGCTGGGAATCTTAACGGCCGCGCCTTAAGACTGGCTGACCGGGACCACGCGCTTTCTTGCCTTATTTCGGCGCTTTCGGGGGCTTGGCGGGCGCCCGCAGCGCCGCGACCTGCTCGGCCGTGAGCCAGCGCCACTGGCCGGCCGCCAGGTCGCCCGGCAGCGCCAGGTCGCCGATGCAGGAACGGTGCAGCCCCTCGACCCGGTTGCCGACCGCCGCCAGCATGCGCTTGACTTGATGGTACTTGCCCTCGGTCAGCGTCAGCCGCAGGTGCAGCGGGCTGTCGGACTCGCAGGCCGCCGCGCGCACCGGCTTCGGATCGTCGTCGAGCACCACGCCGGCCAGCAGCTTTTCGATCTGGACAGCGTCCACCGGGTGCTTGGCCGTGACTTCGTAGACCTTGGGCACATGGTGCTTGGGGGAACCCATCTTGTGGATGAACTGGCCGTCGTCCGTCAGCAGCAGCAGCCCTGTCGTGTCCTGGTCGAGCCGGCCGATGGCCTGCACGCCCTGCACCGCGCCCTTGTTGGGCCGAAGCCGCAGCGGCGACGGCAGCAGCGTGTAGATGCTCGGGTAGGTCGAAGGCTTCTGCGAGCACTCGGTGCCGGCGGGCTTGTGCAGCATCAGGTAGGCCTTCTCGTGGTACGCCCACTCGGTGCCCTGCACCGTGAAAAGCAGGCCTTCGGGATCGAGGTCGGCGAAAGGATCGTCCACCACCTCGCCCGCGATGGTCACGTGGCCTTGTTGAACCAGCCCCGCGCACACGCGACGTGTGCCGAAGCCCTGGGTGTAGAGAATGTCTTGCAGATGCATGGGAAATGAAAAAGGCGGCCGCGCCGGCGTGGCACGACCGCCCCCTGAGTTTGCAGGATCAGTACCCGGCGGCGAGGCCGGTGTTGCGGCGCGGATCGTTCGCGCCGTAGAAGCGGTTGGCGCCCACCGGCTTGCCGCCCAGCGACGGCGCACCGACGATGATCGCCGCCAGGTGGTTGGCCGGTTGGGGCACGCCCAGGTTGTGGCCCATGTCGGTCAGGATCTTGCGGGTGTCGGGGCTCAGCGCAAAGGTTTCGACGTTGGTGACATCCGGCAGCCATTGCTGGTGGAAGCGCGGCGCGTCGACGGCCTCCTGCACGTTCATGCCGTAGTCGACCACGTTCAGGATGGTGTGCAGCACCGCCGTGATGATGCGGCTGCCGCCGGGCGTGCCGACCACGAACACCGGCTTGCCGTCCTTCGAGACGATGGTCGGGCTCATCGAGCTCAGCGGGCGCTTGCCCGGCTCGATCTTGTTCGCTTCGCCCTGCACCAGGCCGTAGAGATTGGGCACGCCGACCTTCGAGGTGAAGTCGTCCATCTCGTTGTTCAGCAGCACGCCGGTCTTGTCGGCCGTGACCTTGGCGCCGAACCAGTCGTTCAGCGTGTAGGTGACCGACACCGCGTTGCCCTGCTGGTCGGTGATCGAATAGTGCGTTGTGTTGCTGCCTTCGTGGGGCGCGACGCCGGGCTTGATGTCCTTGGAGACGCCGGCCTTCTTCGGGTCGATGGCGGCGCGGATCTTCTCGGCGTAGCCCTTGTCGAGCAGGCGCTCGAGCGGGTTCTTCACGAAGTCGGGGTCGCCCAGGTAGCTGTTGCGGTCCACGTAGGCGTGCCGCATGGCCTCGATCTGGTAATGCACGGCCTCGGCCGAACGAAAGCCCAGGTCCTTGAGCGGATAGCCCTCGAGGATGTTGAGCATCTCGCAGATGATCACACCGCCCGAACTCGGCGGCGGCGCCGAAACCACGCGGTAGCCGCGGTAGTCGCACTCCACCGGCGCGAGCTCGCGGGTTTTGTACTGATCGAGGTCGGCCTGCGTGATGATGCCCTTGCCGGCCTGGCTCGATGCCACGATCGCCTGCCCGACCCAGCCCTTGTAGAACCCGTCGACACCCTTGGCGCTGACGGCGCGCAGCGTCTTGGCGAGGTCTTTCTGCACCAGCTTCTGGCCGACCGCGAAGGGCTCGCCCTTGTTCAGGAAGATGGCGCCGGAAACGGCATCTTTCTTGAAGTCGTTGGTGGAGGTGCGCAGCATGTCGACGTCGCCCTGCTCCAGCGCAAAGCCTTTTTCGGCCAGCTGGATCGAGGGAGCGATCAGCTGGTCGCGCTTCATGGTGCCGTACTTCTCGCGCGCGTATTCCATGCCCGAGACCGTGCCCGGCACGCCGACCGCAAGATGCCCGTTCGTGCTCAAACCCTTGATGACGTTGCCGTCCTTGTCGAGGTACATGTTGGCCGTGGCGGCCAGCGGGGCCTTCTCGCGGAAGTCGAGGAAAGTCTTGCGGCCATCGGCCAGCTGCACGGTCATGAAGCCGCCGCCGCCCAGGTTGCCTGCCGCCGGATAGACCACCGCCAGCGCGTAGCCCACGGCCACCGCCGCATCGACGGCGTTGCCGCCGCGCTTGAGCACATCGACGCCGACCTTGGTGGCCAGGTGCTGCGCGCTCACGACCATGCCGTGCTCGGCCGCTACAGGCGCCTGCGACGCAGCGTTCGAGGCGCTAGCGCCCGCGAGCAGGAGCGCCGCCGCCACGGCGGTGCGCAAGTTCGGAGTCCAGTGGAGGGTCTGCATGGGTGAATTTCCTCTTTTGAGTTCGATGGGAACGGTAACGGTCATGCGACGAGCAGCGCCTTGCGCCGCAGGGCCGCCAGGCCAAGCACCACCTGCTGCCGTGCGAATTCCTGCAGGACGGTTGGATCGGTCAGCGGCTTGTCATTCTGGATGAAGCGCAGGCGGCCGGCATCCACTTCGTTGGCCAGGTGGTCGGCCAGCATGGCGTGCGAATGCGCGCCATCGAGCAGCGGCAACAGGCAGCGCTCGAGCGCTGAAAGCCCCACGAGTTCGTGCCACTGGTTGCAGACGTTCGCCGCGCTTCCGGCCGACAACGCCAGGCCGGGCGCACTGCGCACCGACGGCAGCGCCCGCGGCAAGGCAGAGACCTCCGCGGCGGCGTGCACCGGCGCGCGCCGGACGCGCACGGCGCCGAGGATCACCAGTTCCTCGAGCATCGACAGCACTGCCGGCTCGACCGACGAACGCGGCTCGCCCAGCAGCGCGAGTACCGCGGCAACCAGCCGCTCGAATGACACGCTGGCCGGGTAGTGCGCTTCGAGCACCTGCGCCAGGGCCTTGTGCACCGGCAGCCGCAGCGTCACCGTCAGGTTGCGCAGCGCATTGCATGGCTGCTCGCGCGCATCGAGCGTCAGCGCGCTGCCGTCCGCAGCGGAGAACACGCCGGCAAACTCGAAGCCGCTGATGCGGGCTGGGTCCAACCGGTAGCGGATGTCTCCGGCGCGGCCCTGCTTCACCAGCAGCGTCTGGCGGAACGTGCGATTCACGAGGAAGTCGAGATACTGCTCCATCAGGACCTGGCTGCCGCCGCACTCGCGCAGCAGCGGCTCGCGAACCTTCTCGTCGTAGTTCTGGACGAACATCGTCGACGGCTCTGCCTCTGCCAGGTAGCCGAGGCCATTCGCCTCGGCGCGCGCCACGAACTCCTTGAAATAGCAAGGTGCGTTGCAGGGCTCGAGAAACTCGTGCAGCAGGTAGGAGCCGTTGGCCCCGCGCACGATCGGCATCGTTTCCTCGAGCGTTTTGCCGAGCACGCTGCCGGGTCGCGCCGACTGCTCGAGAAATTCGAGCATGCCGCGCGCATAGGACAGCTTTTCCTCCGGCGTGTCACGCGGGCCGCCGCGCAGGATCATCGCGTCGCGCACGATCTCCCTCGCCTTCCAGCCGGGGTAGACGTTGTAGCTGACATAGGCAACGCCATCGGGTGCCAGATTCTCCGAGCACACGCGCAGGATCGCGTCCTGCACCGGCCCCGGCACCCAGCTGTAGACGCCGTGGCAGATGATGTAGTCGAACTGGCCGAACGATGCATCGATCTCGGCCAGATTGAATGCCCGCAGCTCCACATTCGACAGCCCGGCACGCGCGATGGCCTCGCGGCCCTGCGCGACCTGCACCGTCGACAGATCGAGGCCCAGGGCGCTGGCTTCGGGGTGGCGCGCCGCAAACGGAATCAGGTTGCCGCCAGCCGCGCAGCCGAGTTCCAGCACGCGCGCGGTGGATGGGGCCGGTGCTTCGAGGCCGAACAGAAAGGCAATGGCTTCCAGGTGCTCTACGGCGGTTTGCGGGAAAGGGTGCGACTCGTAGGGCACCGCGTCGTAGTAGCTCGTGAGCGTGGAGGTCAGTGAATCGGGCACGGCGTCCTTTGGAATCGAGGCCGGCCGCAGCACCCTTTGCCAAGGAGAAACAGCGGCCATGGTGTGTCAGCTCCCGCTGACTATAGCCTCGCGTCGGGCAAAAAAAAGCCAACCCGTCGAAGGTTGGCTTTTTGCGGTGGATGGTGGAGCTGGGGGGATTTGAACCCCCGTCCGCAAGCCTTCATCGCGCAGTTCTACATGTTTAGTGATCTGATTTGAGTCTCGCTTCCGGAGTCGCGCAGTCACACGCTAAACCGGACGCCAGCACCCTATTTTCTCGCCCCGACCCAAGGTACCCGGATCGGAGCCAGCCCATGTAATTATCCTTGCAGCCGGGAGGTCAGGATTGCTCCAGACCCCCTTGCCCAGCCCATCGGCCAACTGTTGCAAGGCTCACTGGCAATTAAGCAGCGAGTGCGAAACGTTCGTCGTTTGCAGTTAGTTTGTTTGAATCTGTTTTACGAGCGCATTCAGCTCGACATGCCCCGCTGCGACTCCGAACCCACGTCGAAACCAGTGCAGCCCCAAGCCCACCATTTTAGGCCGGGTTGAGGAATTGCAAGAGCTCCAGGGGCGAAGTAATTGCGGCATCGGCCTCCCAGAGGGTGGCGTCCGCCTGCGGCCCCATGTAACCATAGGTAGCCGCGATGGTCCGCATGCCCGCGGCCCGGCCTGCGATGATGTCGCGTTCGTCGTCCCCCACGTAGATGCAGGCGCTGGATGGAATTCCAAGCCGGCGTGCCGCTTCATGCAGGGGCTCGGGGTGCGGCTTGGCGTACGGCGTGGTGTCGCCGCTCACGATCGCGCCGGCACTGTCGAAAAGCGGAATCGCGCGCGTCAGCGGATCGGTGAAGCGTGCCGACTTGTTGGTGACCACCCCCCAGGCCAGGCCGCGCGCCCGGATGGCATCGATGAGCGATGGCACCCCGTCGAACACCTGCGTGTTGAGCAGCATGCGGTTTTCGTAGGCGACGAAGAACTCTTCCCTCAACGCAGGAAATTCCGGCGCTTCGGGCGTGATGCCGAAAGCCACACCGAGCATGCCCCGGGCACCGGCTCCCGCCATGAACCGATAGCGCTCCAGGGGGTACGACTCGAGCCCGCGATCCGTGCGCATCTTGTCGGCCGCGGCGCCGAGATCGGGTGCGCTGTCGATCAGCGTGCCGTCCAGATCGAACAGCACGGCCTGGATGGCTGCGGCCGTCACGTCTGCGAACCCGACAGCGCCGGCTTCTGCGTGGCGAACATGTAGTTGACGCTGGTGTCGGCGCTGAGCCAATACCGCCGCGTCAGCGGGTTGTGTTCCATGCCGCGCGTGTGCCGCAGGTCCAGGCCGGCGGCGCGGCAGTGGGCCGCCAGTTCGCTGGGACGCAGCAGCTTCGCGTACTCGTGCGTGCCGCGCGGCAGCATGCCCAGAACATATTCGGCACCGACGATCGCAAGCATGAACGACTTCAGGTTGCGGTTGATCGTGGAAAAGAACACCCAGCCGCCCGGCTTGACGAGCGTGGCACAGGCCTGGACGATCGACGCGGGCTCGGGCACGTGCTCCAGCATTTCCATGCAGGTGACGACGTCGAAGCTGCCGGGCTGCTCCGCAGCCAGCGCCTCGGCGCTGACTTCCCGGTACTTGACGCCCTGGGTTCCGGCTTCGAGGGCATGCAGGCGCGCCACCTTGAGCGCCTTGCTCGCCAGATCGATGCCAAGCACGTCCGCGCCCTTTCGGGCCATCGAATCGGCCAGAATGCCGCCGCCGCAGCCGATATCGAGCACCCGGCGCTGCGAAATCGGCGCAATACCGTCAATCCATTCCAGTCGCAATGGATTGATTTCATGGAGCGGGCGGAATTCGCTGTCCAAATCCCACCAGCGGTGGGCAAGCTCCGAAAACTTGGCGAGTTCCGCCGGGTCGGCATTCACATGATCTGTCATGCCGTGATTATGAAACGGAGAATGCGCCGGCGAGCATCCACGGGTACCGCATCCGCGCCCGAAGAAATTCAGTGGGCATAAAAAAACCCCGCCGAGGCGGGGTTTTCTTTTAGCGATTCAATCGAATCACTTGTTGGCGCGGGTGCCAACCACTTCGATTTCCACGCGGCGGTTCTTGGCGCGGCCTTCCTTGGTGCGGTTGTCCGCAACAGGCTGCTTCTCGCCCTTGCCTTCGGTGTAGACGCGGTTGCGTTCGATGCCCTTCGAGACCAGGAAGGCCTTGACGGCTTCGGCGCGGCGCACCGACAGACGCTGGTTGTAGGCGTCCGAACCGATCGAGTCGGTGTGGCCCACGGCGATGATCACTTCGAGGTTGACGTCGCGGATCTTCGAGACCAGGTCGGTCAGCTTGGCGCGACCTTCGGGCTTGAGAACCGACTTGTCGAAGTCGAAGAATGCATCGGCAGCGAAGGTGACCTTCGAAGCAGCCACGGCCGGCGGCGTCACAGCAGCAGGCGGCGTCACAGCGGCAGGAGGCGTAACGGCGGGAGCCGGAACCAGAGCACCGTCGCAACCGGCGGCGGCCGTAGCCGGCGTCCAGTTGGCATCACGCCAGCACAGTTCGTTCGTGCCGTTCTTCCAAACCAGTTCGCCGGTGCCGTTTTGCCAGTTGTCGATCGTAGGACCGCCGTTCGCAGCGGTGACACGGGTCTGCGCGCCGGCGGCAGTGGCGAGCGCAGCGACTGCAAACATCATCGCCACTTTATTCAGTTTCTTCATGGTTCTCCTCTTGGGGAAAAAGCCGCAGCCGCGCTGCGAATCAAGGACGCTTTAAGTGACCACCACCCAAAACGTTGAGGCGATTGTGCCATAGGGTCTTTGGCAAACAGGCCGCTGGACACCCCGGAAGCGTAGGACGGAGGCGGAATAGCGGCCTTGTGTTGCGGCGGTGCGACACCCCTCAGAGCGTAAAATTTCGCCTTCCTGCCGCCAGCCTCTTGCTCAATGACCTCCTTCGCCAAAGAAACCCTGCCCATCAGTCTCGAAGAGGAAATGCGCAGCAGCTATCTCGATTACGCCATGAGCGTGATCGTGGGCCGGGCGCTTCCCGATGCGCGCGACGGCCTCAAGCCTGTGCACCGGCGCGTGCTGTATGCCATGCACGAGCTCAACAACGACTGGAACCGGGCCTACAAGAAGTCCGCCCGCATCGTGGGCGACGTGATCGGCAAGTACCACCCGCATGGCGACCAATCGGTCTACGACACCATCGTGCGGCTGGCGCAGGACTTTTCCATGCGCCATATGCTGGTCGACGGCCAGGGCAACTTCGGGTCGGTCGACGGAGACAATGCGGCCGCAATGCGGTATACGGAAATCCGGCTGGCCAAAATTGCACACGAAATGCTGGCCGATATCGACAAGGAAACTGTCGATTTCCAAGACAATTACGACGGCTCCGAAAAAGAACCAAAGGTCCTTCCGAGCAAACTGCCGAATTTGCTGGTGAATGGCTCCGGCGGTATTGCGGTGGGCATGGCCACCAATATTCCGCCGCACAATCTCAATGAGGTGGTGGACGCCTGCCTGCACTTGCTGCGCAATCCGCAGGCCACCATCGACGAGCTGATGGAAATCGTGCCGGCGCCCGACTTCCCGACCGCCGGCATCATCTACGGCATCAATGGCGTGCGGGATGGCTACCGCACCGGCCGCGGCAAGGTCGTGATGCGCGCCAAGTGCCACTTCGAGGACATCGACCGCGGCCAGCGCCAGGCGATCATCGTCGACGAGCTCCCCTACCAGGTCAACAAGAAGACACTGCAGGAGCGCATGGCCGAGCTGGTGCACGAAAAGAAGATCGAGGGCATCAGCCACATCCAGGACGAGTCCGACAAGTCGGGCATGCGCCTGGTCATCGAGCTCAAGCGCGGCGAGGTGCCCGAGGTGGTGCTCAACAACCTGTACAAGCAGACCCAGCTGCAGGACACCTTCGGCATCAACATGGTGGCGCTGGTCGACGGCCAGCCCAAGCTGTGCAACCTGAAGGACCTGATCGAGGTCTTCCTGCAGCACCGCCGCGAAGTGGTCACGCGCCGCACCGTCTTCACGCTGCGCAAGGCGCGCGAACGCGGCCACGTGCTCGAAGGCCTGGCGGTGGCGCTGGCCAACATCGACGAGTTCATCCGCATCATCCGCGAGTCGCCCACTCCGCCGGTCGCCAAGGCCGAACTGATGACCCGCAGCTGGGACAGCAAACTGGTGCGCGAGATGCTCACGCGCTCGCGCGCGGACGGCGGCGTGGTCAATGCCGACGACTACCGCCCCGAGGGCCTGGAACGCGAATTCGGCATGGGCTCGGATGGCCTCTACCGCCTGTCGGAAACGCAGGCCCAGGAAATCCTGCAGATGCGCCTGCAGCGCCTGACCGGCCTCGAGCAGGACAAGATCGTTGCCGAGTACAAGGAGGTCATGGCCGAGATCGACGACCTGCTCGACATCCTGGCCAAACCCGAGCGGGTTTCGGTCATCATCGGCGAAGAACTCGGCACCATCAAGCAGGAGTTCGGCCAGTCCAAGCTCGGCGCGCGCCGCAGCCTGGTGGAGCACAGCGCCTACGACCTCTCGACCGAAGACCTGATCACGCCCACCGACATGGTGGTCACGCTTTCGCACAGCGGCTACATCAAGAGCCAGCCGCTGAACGAGTACCGCGCGCAAAAACGGGGCGGACGCGGCAAGCAGGCCACCGTCACCAAGGAAGACGACTGGATCGACCAGCTCTTCATCGCCAACACGCACGACTACATCCTGTGCTTCTCCAACCGCGGCCGGCTGTACTGGCTCAAGGTGTGGGAAGTGCCGGCGGGTTCGCGCGGCTCGCGCGGGCGCCCCATCGTCAACATGTTCCCGCTGCAGGAAGGCGAGAAGATCAACGTGGCGCTCGCCCTGACCGGCGAGAAGCGCAATTTCCCGGCCGACCAGTACGTGTTCATGGCCACCTCCATGGGCACGGTCAAGAAGACCACGCTCGACGAATTCAACAACCCGCGCAAGGGCGGCATCATTGCCGTGAACCTCGACGAGGGCGACTACCTCATCGGTGCCGCACTCACCGACGGCAAGCACGACGTGATGCTGTTCAGCGACGGCGGCAAGGCCGTGCGCTTCGACGAGGAAGACGTGCGCCCGCTGGGCCGCAACGCGCGCGGCGTGCGCGGCATGTCGCTCGACCCGGGGCAAGGCGTGATCGCGATGCTGGTGGCCGAGGACGAGCAGCAGAGCGTTCTCACCGCCACGGAAAATGGTTACGGAAAGCGCACAAGCATTACCGAGTACACGCGCCACGGCCGCGGAACCAAAGGCATGATTGCGATTCAACAGAGTGAGCGCAACGGCAAGGTCGTTGCCGCCACCCTCGTGCATGCGGACGATGAGATCATGCTCATCACCGACAAGGGCGTGCTCGTGCGCACCCGGGTAGCCGAGATTCGCGAGCTGGGTCGCGCAACGCAGGGCGTTACGCTGATCGGGCTCGACGAAGGCGCCAAACTCAGCGGGCTACAACGTATCGTCGAAAACGACGCCAACGGCGAGAGTGAGCCTGGCGCAGACGATACTTCCTCATCTTCAACGGAGAATCCTCAGTGAAAAAATTCAAGCTCGCACTTCTGACCGTCGCCCTGGCCGGCAGCTCGATGGCCGCCATGGCCCAGGACAAGGCTGCGCTCATCAAGCAGTTCATCGACGTGCAGCGCCCCGGCATCGAATCGCTGGCCCGCGGCCTGGTCGAGCAATCGAGCGCCCCGATCGCGCAAGCCGGCTCGCAGTATCTGCAGACGCAAGTGCCCGAAGCCAAGCGCGAATCGGCCGCCAAGGCTGCCGACGCCGAACTCAAGAAGTACTTCGACGAGGCGTATCCGATCGTGCGCGACAAGGCCGTGCAACTGGCACCCGGAGCCCTGACCCCGCTGCTCGAGCAGAACTTCAGCGAAGACGAGCTCAAGCAACTGCTGGCCTGGATCAACTCGCCGCTCAGCAAGAAGTACCAGGACCTCAACCCCAAGATGCAGACCGCGCTGACCGAGAAGCTCGTGAGCGACACCCGCGCCACCATCGAGCCGAAGATGCGCGCGCTCGACGAAAACGTGGCCAAGGCCCTGGGTGCACCCACCGGCGGCTCGCAAGGCGCCGCTCCCGCCAAGGCACCGGCCAAGGCTCCCGCCAAGAAGTGACGTGACTCCACAGCAGCACCAGCCGGCCGGCACGCGCCCGTACAACTTTTCCGCCGGTCCGGCCGCCATGCCGGAGGCGGTGCTGCAACGCGCCGCCGCCGAGATGCTCGACTGGCAGGGCAGCGGCATGAGCGTGATGGAAATGAGCCATCGCGGCAAGGAATTCGGCGCGATCTGCACCCAGGCCGAAGCCGACATCCGCACGCTGCTGGCCGTGCCGGAGCACTTCCACATCCTCTTCATGCAGGGCGGCGGCCTTGGCGAGAACGCCATCGTGCCGATGAACCTGTCGCGCGGCACTGCCGCCGACTTCGTCATCACCGGCAGCTGGAGCATCAAGTCGCAGAAGGAAGCGCAGCGCTACTGCACGGCGAACATCGCCGCCAGCAACGCCGGCGACCACCACACGCGGCTGCCCGATCCCTCGACCTGGCAGCTCAGCAAGGAGGCCTCGTACGTGCACCTGTGCACCAACGAGACCATCAATGGCATCGAGTTCCAGCAGTTGCCCGACCTCGCGGCCCTTGGCAGCAATGCGCCGCTGGTCATCGATTTTTCGTCACACGTGGCCTCGCGCAGCGTCGACTGGCGCCGTGTCGGCCTGGCCTTCGGCGGTGCGCAGAAGAACCTCGGGCCGGCCGGGCTCACACTGGTGATCGTGCGCGACGACCTGCTCGGGCACGCGCTCGAGATCTGCCCCAGCGCGTTCAACTACAAGATCGTGGCCGACAACAAGTCCATGTACAACACCCCGCCGACCTGGGGCATCTACATGGCGGGGCTGACGTTCCAGTGGCTGCTGCAGCAGACCGAAGGCGCGCTGACCGGCGTGGCCGCCATGGAACAGCGCAACATTGCCAAGGCGAAGCTGCTGTACGACTTCATCGACGCCTCTTCGTTCTACCTCAACAAGATCGACCCGGACTGCCGTTCGCGCATGAACGTGCCGTTCTTCCTGCGCGACGAAAGCCGCAACGACGCCTTCCTGGCCGGCGCGCGCGAGGCCGGCCTGCTGCAGCTCAAGGGCCACAAGTCGGTCGGCGGCATGCGCGCGAGCATCTACAACGCCATGCCGCTGGAAGGTGTACGAGCACTTGTGAGCTACATGCGAGAATTCGAGCGATCGCATGCCTAGGCGCATGCCCAGCTGCTCGCACCGATGACCGCCTCCGCTCCAACACCGCCCTCCTCTCCCGACAACTCCGAAAGCCTTGCCGGTCTGCGCGTGCAGATCGATTCGCTCGACCAGCAACTGCTCAGCCTGCTCAATGAGCGGGCCCACGTGGCAGAGCTGGTGGGCGAGGTCAAGAAGCGCGAAGGCACCCCGTATTTCCGCCCCGACCGCGTGGCCCAGGTCATCGAGAAGATGCAAAAGAGCAATGCGGGCCCGCTCAAGGACCTGCATGTGGCCGCCATCTGGCGCGAAATCATGTCGGCCTGCCTGGCGCTCGAATCGCCGCAGCGGGTCGCCGTGCTCGGCCCCGAGGGCACCTTCTGCGAACAGGCCGCCATCGAATACTTCGGCGGCGCCGCCGACCTGATCTACTGCGCCAGCTTCGACGAGGTGTTCCACGCCACGGCGGCCGGCAGCGCCCAGTACGGCGTGGTGGGCGTCGAAAACTCGACCGAAGGCGTGGTCACGCGCTCGCTCGACCTGTTCCTGCATTCGCCCACCCACGTGGTCGGCGAAGTCAGCCTGCTGGTGCGCCACCATCTGCTGCGCAGCAGCAATACGCTCGAGGGCATCGAGGCCGTGCTGGCCCACCCGCAGGCGCTGGCGCAGTGCCAGACCTGGCTGTCGAAGCACCTGCCCAATGCCGAGCGGCGCGCCGTTTCGAGCAACGCCGAAGGCGCGCGGCTCGCGGCCACCAACCCGGCCTGGGCCGCACTGGCTGGCGAACGCGCCGCCACGCGATTCGGCCTGCACATCGTGGCGCATGCGATCCAGGACGATTCGTACAACCGCACCCGCTTCTCCGTGATCTGCCTGCCGCAGACGCTGGCCATGCCGCCGGCCTCGGGGCGCGACTGCACGAGCCTGATCGTCTCGGTGCCGAACCGTCCCGGCGCCGTGCACGACCTGCTGGTGCCGCTGAAGGTCAACAACGTGTCCATGACCCGGTTCGAGTCGCGCCCGGCGCGCACCGGCCAGTGGGAGTACTACTTCTACATCGACCTGGACGGCCATCCCTCGCAGCCCAACGTGGCTGCGGCGCTGGCCGAGCTGCGCGGTCTCTGCGCGTTCTACAAGGTGCTGGGCGCCTACCCTGTCAAAGCCTGAGCCGGACAAGCACCATGTTCGAGCAATTGGGATTGATCGGCTGCGGCCTCATGGGCGGCTCCTTCGCGCTCGCGCTCAAGCGCGCGAAGCTCGTGAAACGCGTGGTCGGCTACAGCAAGTCGCCCTCCACCACCGAGCGGGCGCGCCAGCTCGGCGTGATCGACGTGGCGGCGCCTTCCGCGCTGCTGGCGGTCTCGGGTTCCGACCTCGTGCTGCTGGCGGTGCCGGTGGCGGCCTCGGAAGCCACCTTCAAGGCCATCCGCCACGGCATTTCGAACGATACGCTCGTGATGGACGTGGGCTCGACCAAGGGCGACGTGATCGAAGCCGCTCGCAACGGCCTGCAAGACCAGTTCGCCCACTTCGTCCCGGCCCATCCGATCGCCGGCAAGGAAGTGTCCGGCATCGAGCACGCCGAAGCTTCGCTCTACGCCGGCCGCAAGGTCGTGCTGACACCGGTCAAGGCCACGCTGCGCTCGAACGTGCAGCGCGCCTCGCAGATCTGGAGCGGCATCGGCGCCAATGTCGTCACCATGACGCACGAGGAGCACGACAGCGCCTTCGCGGCCGTGAGCCACCTGCCGCACCTGCTGGCCTTTGCCTACCTCAACGCCCTGATCGCGCAACCGCAGGGCGACGATTTCCTGCGCCTTGCAGGGCCGGGGTTTCGCGATTTTTCGCGCATTGCGGCCAGCGATCCGGTCATGTGGCGCGACGTGCTGCTCGCCAACCGCGAGCAGGTGCTGCTGCAATCGCAGGCATTCCGCAAGGCGCTGCTCGAGCTCGAGGCGCTGGTCACGGCCGGCGACGCCCAGGCGCTGGAGCATTCGATCGCCGCCGCCAGCAAGGTCCGCGCCGCCTGGCAGCCCAACACCGACGCCTCCCAGGACTCCTGACATGTTCTCGACGGCATTCCTCGACATTCCCGCACTGGCCGGGGCTTCGGGCACCGTGCGGCTGCCGGGCTCCAAGAGCATTTCGAACCGCGTGCTGCTGCTGGCCGCGCTGGCGAGCGGAACCACCACCGTCCACGACCTGCTCGACTCCGACGACACCCGCGTGATGCTCGATGCGCTGCGCGCGCTCGGCTGCGGCATCGATGCAGCGGGCAGCACGCTGCGCATCACCGGCATCGGCGGCCAGCTGAAGTCCGGTGGCCCGTTGCTGCCGCTTTTTCTCGGCAACGCCGGCACTGCGATGCGTCCGCTGACCGCCGCGCTGTCGCTGCTCGGCGGCGATTTCGAGCTCAGCGGCGTGCCGCGCATGCACGAGCGGCCGATCGGCGACCTGGTCGATGCGCTGACCCAGCTCGGCTGCCGCATCGACTACCTGGGCAACCCTGGCTACCCGCCGCTGCGCATCCGGCCGGTCGATCACGGCGCGCTGGTGCTGGACGCCCCGATCCGGGTGCGCGGCGACGTCTCGAGCCAGTTCCTGACCGCGCTGCTGCTGGCACTGCCACTCGCAGCCCGGAAGGACATCGTGATCGAAGTGGTCGGCGAGCTGATCTCCAAGCCCTACATCGAGATCACGCTCAACCTGCTGGCGCGCTTCGGCATTGCGGTGCGTCGCGAGGGCTGGGAGCGCTTCACCATCCCCGCGGGCAGCCGCTACGGCTCGCCGGGCGACATCCACGTCGAGGCCGACGCCTCGTCTGCCAGCTATTTCATAGCACTCGGCGCCATTGCCACAGGCGCTTCCGGACAGGCCAGCATCCGGATCGAAGGCGTGGGCGCCGATTCGATCCAGGGCGACATCCGCTTCATCGAGGCGGCGCGGCAAATGGGCGCGCAGGTCGACAGCGGGCCGAACTGGCTCGACGTGCGCCGCGGCGCCTGGCCACTCAAGGCCATCGACCTAGACGCCAACCACATCCCCGATGCCGCGATGACGCTGGCCGTGATGGCGCTCTATGCCGACGGCCCGAGCACCCTGCGCAACATCGCCAGCTGGCGCGTCAAGGAAACCGACCGCATCGACGCCATGGCCAACGAGCTCAGGAAGCTCGGCGCCACGGTCGAATCCGGCCCCGATTTCATCCGGGTGCATCCTCTGGAGCGCTCGGGCTGGCAGGCGGCAAGCATCCGCACCTACGACGACCATCGCGTGGCCATGTGCTTCTCGCTCGCGGCGTTCAACCCGGCGGGCTTGCCGGTGCGCATCCTGGAGCCGCACTGCGTTGCCAAGACCTTCCCGGACTATTTCGAAACGCTGTTCTCGGTGGCCGAGGCGCCCGAGGTGCCGGTGATCTGCATCGACGGCCCCACCGCCTCGGGCAAGGGCACGCTCGCAGCCGAGGTGGCGCGCCTGCTGGGCTACCACTACCTGGATTCGGGCTCGCTCTACCGCGTGACCGGCCTGGCCATGCGGCGCGCCGGGCTCGGCGCCGAGCCGCAGCACGAGACGCAGATCGCCGCCCTGGCGGCCGCCCTGCCCCTGCATTTCACCGAGGGCAAGGTGCTGCTGGCCGGCGAGGACGTGAGCGACGAAATCCGCACCGAAGCCGCCGGCATGGACGCCTCCCGCGTCTCCACGCTTCCCGCGGTGCGCGAGGCGCTTCTGGCCCTGCAGCAGCGCTTTCGGCAGCTCCCGGGCCTGGTGGCCGACGGCCGCGACATGGGCACCGTGATCTTCCCCGACGCGGCGCTCAAGGTCTTTCTCACGGCCAGCGCCGCCCAGAGGGCCGAACGCCGGCATAAGCAGTTGATTTCAAAGGGTATTTCAACTACACTTGACAGTCTTCGCTCCGACTTGGAAGCACGCGACGCCAGGGATTCGTCCCGCAGCGTCGCTCCCCTCAGGCCGGCGCAGGATGCCCGCCACCTCGACAACTCCCAGCTGTCCATCGAGCAATCGATCGACCAGGTGTTGAACTGGTGGCAGGAAAAGCAGCCGTTCAAGCCCGCTTGAGCGGTTGGAAGCCACAGCCTTTCAGGCCCGCCTGAAGGGCTCGCGCCAACCGGATTCCGGGGCAGCGCATACCGCTCCAGCAGGCTCTTCTCGCGCGACAGCGCACCGGCCTGCTGGTTGTTCAACCAACCCGGGCTCACGCCCACAAAACCGCCGTCTCCAGACCTACAGCAGCCGCACGCAATTTCGCAATAGCGACTGCCAACCCTGCCTGACGGAAGGAACCATCAATGTCTGAATCTTTTGCCGACCTATTCGAAGAGTCCCTGAAGCGTTCCGAAATGCGCACCGGCGAGGTCATCACGGCCGAAGTCGTGCGCGTCGAACACAACCACGTGGTGGTCAACGCCGGCCTCAAGTCCGAAGCGTATGTGCCGATCGAGGAGTTCAAGAACGACAAGGGCGAACTCGAAGTCCAGGCCGGCGATTTCGTTTCCGTTGCCATCGGCAGCGTTGAAAACGGCTACGGCGACACCATCCTCTCGCGCGACACCGCCAAGCGCCTCGCTTCGTGGCTCGCCCTGGAGAAGGCCCTGGAATCGGGCGACTTCGTCACCGGCACCACCAGCGGCAAGGTCAAGGGCGGCCTCACGGTGCTCGTCAACGGCATCCGCGCCTTCCTGCCGGGCTCGCTGATCGACACGCGTCCGATCAAGGACCTGACCCCGTACGAGAACAAGACCCTCGAATTCAAGGTCATCAAGCTCGACCGCAAGCGCAACAACGTCGTGTTGTCGCGCCGTGCCGTGGTCGAAGCCAGCATGGGCGAAGAGCGCGCCAAGCTGATGGAAACCCTGAAGGAAGGCGCAGTCGTGCGCGGCGTGGTCAAGAACATCACCGAATACGGTGCGTTCGTGGACCTCGGCGGCATCGACGGCCTGCTGCACATCACCGACATGGCATGGCGCCGCGTCCGCCACCCGAGCGAAGTCGTTCAGGCCGGCCAGGAAATCACCGCCAAGATCCTCAAGTTCGACACCGAGAAGAACCGTGTCTCGCTGGGTCTCAAGCAAATGGGCGACGACCCGTGGATGGGCGTTTCGCGCCGCTACCCGCAATCGACCCGCCTGTTCGGCAAGGTCACGAACATTGCCGACTACGGCGCGTTCGTCGAACTCGAACCCGGCATCGAAGGCCTGGTGCACGTCTCCGAAATGGACTGGACCAACAAGAACATCGCTCCGAACAAGATCGTCTCGCTGGGCGACGAAGTCGAAGTCATGGTCCTCGAGATCGACGAAGACAAGCGCCGCATCAGCCTGGGCATGAAGCAGTGCAAGGCCAACCCGTGGCAAGAGTTCGCGCAAAACACCAAGCGTGGCGACCGCGTCAAGGGCCCGATCAAGTCGATCACCGACTTCGGCGTGTTCGTGGGTCTGGCTGCCGGCATCGACGGCCTGGTGCACCTCTCGGACCTCTCGTGGAACGAAGCCGGCGAAACCGCCGTTCGCAACTACAAGAAGGGCCAGGAAGTCGAAGCGATCGTGCTGGCCGTCGACGTCGACCGCGAGCGCATCTCGCTGGGCATCAAGCAGCTCGACAGCGACCCGTTCACCACCTTCACCACGGTGAACGACAAGGGCCAGATCGTGACCGGCAAGGTCAAGACGGTTGACGCCCGCGGCGCTGAAATCGACCTCGGCGAAGACATCATCGGCTACCTGCGTGCTTCGGAAATCTCGCGCGACCGCGTCGAAGATGCCCGCAACGTGCTCAAGGAAGGCGACGAAGTCACCGCCATCGTCGTGAACGTGGATCGCAAGACCCGCAACATCCAGCTGTCCATCAAGCAGAAGGACATGGTCGACGAACAAGGCGCCATGGCCAACCTGAGCCAGCAGTCGGCACGCGAAAACGCGGGCACGACGAGCCTGGGCGCCCTGCTGCGCGCCAAGCTCGACAACAACGACAGCAAGTAAGCTGCCCCCGAAGACAGAGCAGGCCCTGGGGCCGCTCTGTCTTTTTTTTCGTCCACGTTTTTGTTTGGCCTATGACCCGCTCTGACCTCGTCGAAGAACTCGCAGCGCGCTTCGCACAGCTGACGCACCGCGATGCCGAATACGCCGTCAAGACCATCCTGGACGCGATGAGCGACGCGCTGGTGCGCGGGCACCGCATCGAGATCCGTGGCTTCGGCAGCTTCTCGGTCACCCGGCGTCCGCCGCGCATCGGCCGCAACCCGCGTTCGGGCGAAAGCGTTCAGATCCCCGAAAAGCGGGTGCCCCACTTCAAGCCGGGCAAGGCATTGCGCGAGGCCGTCGACGCCAAGACCGCCGAGCTCGACGCCAAGGGCCGCAAGGCCTGATCGCATGGATGCAAACGTAGAATGCTCCCGGCAACGGGAACGGCTATGAAATACCTCCTGTGGCTGCTCAAGGCAGCCATTTTTTTTACGCTTTTTGCTTTCGCGCTGAACAACCAGCACGACGCGACCGTCTATTTCTTCTTCGGCACGCATTGGCGCGCGCCCCTGGTGCTCGTCGTGCTCGCAGCTTTCGCCGGCGGCCTCGTGGTGGGCGCGCTCGGCATGCTGCCCGGATGGTGGAAGCACCGTGCGGCGGCGGCGCAGGTTCCGGCTGCGCGCGGCGACGAAGCCGCGGCGCCTGCGTCATCCACGCCTGCCCCGGCAGCGCCGCCGCCGTCCATTTCCGCCACCGACCTACCCACCGTACGCCAACATGGACTTTGATCCCAGCTGGCTGCTGATCAGCCTGCCCGTTGCCTTCGTGCTGGGCTGGCTCGCCTCGCGCTTCGACATCCGGCAGCTCAAGCTCGAGAACCGGCAAGCCCCAAAGGCGTATTTCCGCGGCCTCAACTTTCTTCTCAACGAACAGCAGGACCAGGCCATCGATGCCTTCATCGAGGCCGTGCAGAACGATCCCGACACGCAGGAACTGCACTTCGCGCTGGGTAACCTGTTTCGCCGGCGCGGCGAATACCAGCGCGCGGTGCGCGTGCACGAGCATCTGCTGGGGCGCGGCGACCTGAGCCGCAGCGACCGCGAGCGCGCCCAGCACGCGCTGGCACAGGATTTCCTGCGCGCCGGACTGCTCGATCGCGCCGAAGCCGCGCTGCAAAAACTCGAGGGCACGCGCTACGAGAACGAGGCGCGGCTTTCACTGCTGGCCATCTACGAGCGCTCGCGCGAATGGGCGCAGGCCGCCGCGGTGGCGCAGAAGCTCGACGAGTCTGACCAGGCCAGCTACAGCACGCGCCGAGCCCATCACCTCTGCGAGCAAGCCTCCGAGCAGGTGGCGGCCGGCGACCTGGCCGCGGCCGGCCGGCTGCTTGCCGAGGCGGTCGCGCTGGCCCCGCAGGCGCCCCGCCCCGCCATCGACTCCGCCACGCTGCAACTGCGCAATGGCGACGGTGCCAAGGCCTTCGACACCCTCGTCGCGCTGAGCGACACCGCCCCGCTCGCCTTGCCGCTGTATGCCGCTGCGCTGCAGCAGGCCGCGGTCGCCGCCCACCGCGAGGGCGAGGCACTCGCGCTGCTGCAAAGGCACTATGACGATTCGCCCTCGATCGACGTGCTCGAAGCGCTGATCGCGCTCGGCGGCTCGCCGACCAGCGCGATTCCGGCCGCCAACGGCCAGCCGCTCGCTCCGCGCGACGGCTACATCGCGCACCTCGCCCAGCAGCCCTCGCTGGTTGCCGCCTCGCGCTGGCTTGCCGGCGAGCGCTTCGAGCACGAGCAGTTCCACCCGCAGGTGCAGCGGGCCCTCGACCAGGCCACCCGGCCGCTGATGCGCTACCGCTGCGCCGCATGCGGCTTCGAGGCGCACCAGCATTTCTGGCACTGCCCCGGATGCCAGGCCTGGGACAGCTATCCGCCGCGGCGTGTCGAGGAGCTCTGAGCCACATTCCGAACACCTTTCGGAACAATGGTGAACGCGCCTCCCACAGGGCGCGAGACCGTCAACGCGCCTTTCCCTGAACCGTTGAACGCGAGCCGGCGTCTTCTGCCGGCGAACTGTGATCTCAACAAATCAGGGAGTTTGAAAATCATGCTGAAGAAAATCCTGGCCGTGATGGCCATGCTGTTGGCGGCTGCCTCGTTCGCCGCGGTCGATGTCAACAAGGGCACGGCGGCCGATCTCGACGGCATCAAGGGCGTCGGTCCTGCAATGTCCAAGCGCATCCTCGACGCACGCAAGGAAGGCGAGTTCAAGGACTGGCCCGACTTCATGCAACGCGTGAAAGGCGTGAAGGAAAAGAAGGCCGGGAAGCTGTCGGCCGAAGGACTCACGGTGAACGGCAAAACCTTTGGCGGCACCGCAGGCGAAGCAGTTGCCGCCAAGGCGGAAAAGCCCGCCAAGGCAGCCGCTGCCAAGCCGGCCAAGCCCTGATCGAAACGCCCCGGGGCCTGCGGGCCGATGCCGCGCGCGCGGCATGCCCCGCAACACTGTGAAAGCCGCCGCAGGGCGGCTTTTTTGCGTGCACCGCAGCAGCAAGGCAGGCCGCTGCGCAGCGCCGCGTGGCAGGGAAATGCCTCAGGAGTGGCCCGGAATTTGCACGTATGCTCGCGTTCGTTTTCACTTTCATACGTTCCGGAGCGCTCATGAATCACAAGTTCGGCATTGCCCTGGCGGGCCTCACCCTTGGCGCCGCAGCCTTCGCGCAGACCAAGTGGGACCTGCCCACCGCCTACCCGGCGACCAACTTCCACACCGAGAACATCACCCAGTTCGCGAGCGATGTCGAAAAGGGCAGTGGCGGCAAGCTCAAGATCACCGTGCACGCCAATGCGTCGCTGTTCAAGGCGCCCGAGATCAAGCGCGCGGTGCAGGGCGGACAGGCGCAACTCGGCGAGATCCTGCTGGTCAACTACCAGAACGAATGGCAGATGTTCGGCGCCGATGGCATCCCCTTCCTTGCCGACAGCTATGACGCCGCCTGGAAGCTCTATCAGGCGCAGAAGCCCGTGCTCGAAAAGAAGCTGGCCGAGCAGGGCATCGTGCTGCTCTACACGGTGGCCTGGCCGCCGCAGGGCATCTTCGTGAAGAAGGAAATCGCTTCGGCCGCCGACCTCAAAGGCGTGAAGTGGCGCGCCTACAGTCCCGCCACCGCGCGCATCGGCGAACTGGTCGGTGCACAGCCGGTGACGGTGCAGCAGGCCGAGCTGTCGCAGGCCATGGCCACGGGCGTGATCGAGTCGTACATGTCCTCCGGCTCCACCGGCTACGACACCAAGACCTACGAATACATCAAGAACTTCTACGACACGCAGGCCTGGCTGCCCAAGAACGCGGTGCTCATGAACAAGAAGGCCTTCGACGCGCTCGACAAGCCGACGCAGGACGCCGTACTCAAGGCCGCCGCCGATGCCGAGAAACGCGGCTGGGAGCTCTCGAAGAAGAAGAACCTCGAGTACCTGGACCTGCTCAAGAAGAATGGCATGACCGTGCATGTGCCTTCCGCGGCACTCAAGACCGACATGAAGAAGGTCGGCGACACCATGCTCAAGGAATGGCTGGAAAAGGCCGGGGCCGAGGGCCAGGCGGTGGTCGACGCGTACAAGAAGATGTGACGCAACACCGAGCAGCCACCGATGCGAAAGACGCTCGATTTCCTCTACAACAGCGCCGCCGCCCTGGCGGCGCTTTTCATGATCGGCCTGCTGGTGATGGTGCTGCTCTCCATCGCCGGTAGGCAGCTTCATTTCAACATTCCGGGCATCGATGCCTATGCCGGCTACCTGATGGCCGGCGCCGGCTTCCTTGCGCTCGCCCACACGCTCAAGCGCGGCGAGCACATCCGCGTGACGCTGGTGCTGCAGAACCTGCCGCCGGCAGCACAGCGCTGGCTGGAGCGCTGGGCCATGGGCGCAGGCGCCCTGCTCGCGGTGCTGTTCGCCTGGTACAGCGCGCGGCTGGCATTCCAGTCATACGACTTCCACGACATCTCCACCGGCAATGACGCCACGCCCCTGTGGCTGCCGCAGCTCTCGATGGCGGTGGGTGCGCTGGTGTTCGCCATCGCGGCCTTCGACGAATTCGTGATCGAGTGGCGCGGCAGGCCGGCCAAGCCGGTCGAGACGGAGGCCCTGCGCCATGAGTGACATTGCCGTTGCGGCCCTGCTGATCGCCGCGCTCTTCCTGATCCTGGGCAGCGGCGTGTGGATCGGCCTCACGCTCTCCGGCGTGGCGTGGATCGCCATGCAGATCTTTTCGTCGCGGCCCGCGGGCGATGCCATGGCCGTGACCATCTGGGGCTCGGCCTCGAGCTGGACGCTCACCGCCTTGCCGCTCTTCGTGTGGATGGGCGAGATCCTGTTCCGCACACGGCTCTCGCAAGACATGTTCAAGGGCCTCGCGCCCTGGATGCAAAGCCTGCCGGGCCGGCTGCTGCACACCAACGTGGTGGGCTGCGCGGTGTTCGCGGCGGTGTCGGGCTCGAGCGCGGCCACCTGCGCCACCATCGGCAAGATGAGCCTGCCCGAGCTCAAGCGCCGCGGCTATCCGGACGACATGGTCATCGGCACGCTGGCCGGCGCCGGCACGCTGGGCCTCCTGATTCCGCCCTCGATCATCATGATCGTCTATGGCGTGAGCGCCGACGTGTCGATCGCCCGGTTGTTCATTGCAGGCGTGATCCCGGGCATCCTGCTCGCGCTGCTGTTCTCGGGCTACATCGTGTTCTGGGCGCTGCGCAACCCCGACCGCATCCCGCCGGCCGATGCCAAGCTGCCCTTCACCGAGAAGCTCAAGGCCTCGATGTCGCTGATCCCGGTCGCGCTGCTGATCCTGTCGGTGCTCGGATCCATCTACGCGGGCATTGCCACCGCCACCGAGGCAGCGGCCGTGGGCGTGGTCGGGGCCATGGTCATCTCGGGCGCCCAGGGCTCGCTGAACTGGCACAGCTTCAAGGAAGCGCTGCTCGGCGCCACGCGGCTCTACTGCATGATGGCGCTGATCCTTGCGGGCGCGGCCTTCCTCACGCTCGCCATGGGCTACATCGGCCTGCCGCGCCACCTGGCCGAATGGATCGGCTCGCTCGGGCTCTCGAAGTTCCAGCTGATCGTGATGCTCGCGGCGTTCTACGTGGTGCTGGGCTGCTTCCTGGACGGCATCTCGATGGTGGTGCTCACCATGGGCGTCATCATGCCCACGGTCAACGCCGCCGGCATCGACCCGGTGTGGTTCGGCATCTTCATCGTGCTGGTGGTCGAGATGGCCCAGATCACGCCGCCCGTGGGCTTCAACCTGTTCGTGCTGCAGGGCATGACCGGAAAAGACCTGCTCTACATCGCGCGCGTCACGCTGCCGATGTTCTTCCTGATGGTGGCGGCCGTGCTGATCATCTACTTCGTGCCGCAACTGGTCACCTGGCTGCCGCAACAGATGGCGCCCTGAACAGCGCCAGCCGTGCCCCGACAATAGGCCCATGCTGCTTCCGATTCTTGCCATCTGCATGGGTGCCTCCGTGGGCGCGCTCGCGCGCTGGGGCCTCGCGCTCTGGTTCGGCGCGGGCGGACTCATGCCCTGGGGCACGCTGGCCGCCAACCTGATCGGGGGCTACCTCATCGGCGCGGCCATTGCCTTGTTCCATCTGCTGCCCGACCTCGATCCGGCCTGGCGGCTCGCGCTGGTCACGGGCTTTCTCGGCGGCCTGACCACCTTCTCGAGCTTCTCGGCCGAGGTCGTGACCATGCTTCTCGAAGGCCGGCCGGGCGTGGCACTGCTCACGGCAGCAGCCCACCTCGGCGGATCGCTGTTCCTGACCTGGCTGGGCATACGCAGCGTGCAGGCGCTGGCGGGCTGACGGGCCGCCTCATCGCGAGGCCCAAGGCCGTCGATCTTCGCGGGTTTCCAGGAGAATTTTCCAAGGGGCCGGTCGATAGAATCGACCGCAATGCCCCTGGTCTTTCTCGTCGCACTCCCCTTTGTTGCCAGCGTGCTGGCCGCGTTGATGCCGTCGAACGCGCGCAACCGGGAGTCGACGCTGGCGGGGCTCGTCGCGCTGGGCTGCGCGCTGCAGACCGCATGGTTCTTTCCCCAGATCGCGCGCGGCAACGTGCTGCGTCAGGAGATCGCATGGCTGCCCGAATTCGGGCTCAACCTGGTGTTCCGCATGGACGGCTTCGCCTGGCTGTTCTGCATGCTGGTGCTCGGCATCGGCGCGCTGGTGGTGCTCTATGCGCGCTACTACATGTCGGCGTCCGATCCGGTGCCGCGCTTCTTCTCGTTCTTTCTCGCGTTCATGGGCGCGATGACGGGCGTGGTGCTCTCTGGCAACCTGATCCAGCTGGTGCTGTTCTGGGAGCTCACCAGCCTGTTCTCCTTCCTGCTGATCGGCTACTGGCATCACAGGCGCGACGCGCGGCGCGGCGCGCGCATGGCGCTCACCGTCACCGGTGCCGGCGGGCTCTGCCTGCTGGCGGGCGTGGTGGTGCTGGGCCGCATCGCGGGCAGCTACGAGCTCGACGTGGTGCTCGCATCGGGCAACGAGATCCGCGCGCATGCGCTCTATCCCGCGGCCCTGGTGCTGATACTGCTCGGCGCCTTCACCAAGAGCGCACAGTTCCCGTTCCACTTCTGGCTGCCGCGCGCCATGGCGGCGCCCACGCCGGTCTCGGCCTACCTGCATTCGGCGACCATGGTGAAGCTCGGCGTGTTCCTGATGGCGCGGCTGTGGCCGGTGCTGTCGGGCACCGAACAGTGGTTCTGGCTGGTGGGCGGCGCGGGCGCGATCACGCTGCTGCTCGGCGGCTTCGTGGCGATGTTCCAGCGCGACCTGAAGGCGCTGCTCGCGTACTCGACCATCTCGCACCTCGGGCTCATCACGCTGCTGCTCGGCCTGAACAGCCCGCTCGCGGCAGTGGCAGCCGTGTTCCACATCATCAACCACGCGACCTTCAAGGCATCGCTCTTCATGGCGGCCGGCATCATCGACCACGAGAGCGGCACGCGCGACATCCGCAAGCTCAGCGGCCTGCTGCGGCTGATGCCGATCACCGGCACGCTGGCGATCATCGCAAGCGCGTCGATGGCCGGCGTGCCGCTGCTCAACGGCTTTCTCTCGAAGGAAATGTTCTTCGCCGAGACGGTGTTCATCCAGGCGACGCCGTGGATCAACCTGAGCCTTCCGGTCATTGCCACCATCGCGGGCGTCTTCAGCGTGGCCTATTCGGCGCGCTTCGTGTTCGACGTTTTCTTCGGCCCGCCCTGCGGACCCGAGGTACCGAGGCAGCCGCATGAGCCGCCGCACTGGATGCGCGTGCCGGTCGAACTGCTGGTGCTGGTCTGCCTGGTGGTGGGCGTGGCGCCGGCCTGGTCGATCGGCGCGCTGCTGGCGGCGGCCGCCACGCCGGTGGTCGGCGGCGTGCTGCCCGAATACAGCCTCGCCGTGTGGCACGGCTTCAACCTGCCGCTGGCGATGAGCTTCGTGGCGCTGGCCGGCGGCATGGCGCTCTACCTGTCGCAGCGCCGCCGCCGCGCAGAGGGCAAGCTCGAACACACGCCGCTCCTGCACCGCTTCGACGGCCAGGCCATCTTCGAACACCTGCTCGCGCAGCTCAGCGAGGCCGGCCGGCGCAGCCGCCGCCTGCTGGGCACGCGGCGCATGCAGTCGCAGTTGCTGCTGCTGATCGCGGCGGCGGCGGCGGGCGCCGCGGTGTCGCTCTGGACGGCACCGGTCGCCCGCGGCGAGCGCGAACTGCTGCCCTTCTCGCCGATGTTCGCAATGACCTGGCTGATCGGCGGCACCTGCGCGCTGGCGGCGGCGTGGCAGGCCAAGTTCCATCGCCTGGCCGCGCTGATGCTGGCCTCGGGCGCCGGGCTGGTGTGCTGCGTGACCTACATCTGGTTCTCGGCACCCGACCTGGCATTGACGCAGCTCGTGGTGGAGGCCGTGACCACGGTGCTGATCCTGCTGGGCCTGCGCTGGCTGCCGATGCGCAGCAAGGATGCGGTGCAGCCAGCGCGCGCCAGGCTGCGCCCCTGGGGCCGGCGCGGACGCGACCTGCTGGTGGCGGCCGGCGTCGGCGGCGGCATGGCGGCGCTGGCGTGGCTCATGATGACGCGGCCGTTTCCGCAAAGCATCTCGCCCTTCTTTCTCGAGCATGCGCTGGCCGAGGGCGGCGGCACCAACGTGGTCAACGTGATGCTGGTCGACTTCCGCGGCTTCGACACCTTCGGCGAGATCACCGTGCTCGGCGTGGTCGCGCTCACGGTCTATGCACTGCTGCGCCGCTTCCGGCCGGCGCGCGAATCGATGGCCCTGCCGGTGCAGCAGCGCGCGCAGGCCGACGACGGAAGCAGCGACCTGCTGAACCCGCGCCTGGCCAAGGACACGGCGGTGGGCTACCTGATGGTGCCGGCCGTGCTGGTGCGCCTGCTGCTGCCGCTTGCGGTGCTGGTGTCGGTCTATTTCTTCATGCGCGGGCACAACGCGCCCGGCGGCGGCTTCGTCGCGGGACTGGTGATGTCGGTGGCGCTGGTGCTGCAGTTCATCGTCTCGGGCACCGAGTGGGTGGAAGAGCACCTGCGCATCTATCCGCGCCGCTGGATCGCCGCCGGCCTGCTGCTCGCGCTGGCCACGGGCAGCGGCGCGGTGCTGTTCGGCTATCCGTTCCTGACCACCCACACCGCGCACCTGCACCTTCCCGTGCTGGGCGAGCTGCACGTGCCGAGTGCCCTGTTCTTCGACATCGGCGTGTTCGCACTGGTGCTGGGCGCGACCATGCTGATCCTCACCGCGCTGGCCCACCAGTCGATACGCAGCCACCGCTGGGCCGACGAGCAGCGCGAGAAGGAAGCCGAGGCAGCTGCCGCGGCCGCCGGCGCAACACCGGAAGGAGCGCGCTGATGGAGATCGTGCTCGCACTGGCCATCGGCGTGCTCACCGGCTCGGGCGTGTACCTGCTGCTGCGGCCGCGCACCTTCCAGGTGATCATGGGCCTCACGCTCATCTCGTACGCGGTCAACCTGTTCATCTTCAGCATGGGGCGGCTCAAGCTCGACAGCGAACCGGTGCTGGTCCATGGCATCGCCGCCACGCTGGCCAACACCGCCGACCCGATGCCGCAGGCCCTGGTGCTGACGGCGATCGTGATCGGCTTTGCAATGACGGCGCTGTTCCTCGTGGTGCTGCTGGCCTCGCGCGGCCTCACCGGCACCGACCACGTGGACGGCGAAGAGCGGCAGGAGGCGGCGGAGTGACGGGACAACTGGTCCAGCTGCTCGACCGGCTGCTCGAGTTCGGCATGCCGCACCTCGTCGCGGTGCCGATCCTCGTGCCGCTGCTCACGGCCGCACTGATGCTGCTGCTGGGCGAAAGCCGGCGCCGCACCAAGTCGGCGCTGAGCGTGATCTCGGGGCTGGTGGGACTGCTGGCGGCGCTGGCGCTGCTGCGCTGGGTGAATGCGCCCGAGACCGGCGACGGCCCCGGCTCGGTCGGCGTCTACCTGCCGGGCAACTGGCAGGCGCCCTTCGGCATCGTGCTGGTGGCGGACCGGCTGTCGACCATGATGGTGGCGCTCACGGGCGTGGTTGCCTTTGCGGCCTCGATCTATTCAACCTCGCGCTGGGACCGCGCGGGCGTGCATTTCCATCCGCTGCTGCAGCTGCAGCTCATGGGCCTGAACGGCGCCTTCCTCACGGGCGACCTGTTCAACCTGTTCGTCTTCTTCGAGGTGATGCTCGCGGCCTCCTACGGCCTGCTGCTGCATGGCTCGGGCCGGCTGCGGGTGCAGGCCGGGCTCCACTACATCGCCATCAACCTGGCCGCCTCGTCGCTCTTCCTGATCGGTGCGGCACTGCTCTACGGCGCGACCGGCACGCTCAACATGGCCGACCTCGGCATGCGCATCGCGCAGCTCGCGCCGGCCGACCGCGGCCTCGTGCATGCGGCGGCCGCGATCCTCGCGACCGCGTTCTTCGCCAAGGCCGGCGCCTGGCCGCTCAACTTCTGGCTGGTGCCGGCCTACAGCGCGGCGGTGTCGCCGGTGGGCGCCGTGTTCGCGCTGCTGACCAAGCTCGGCATCTACACGCTGCTGCGGCTGTGGACGCTGCTCTTCGCACCGGATGCCGGCAGCTCGGCCGCGTTCGGGCAACCCGCGCTCCTCGCGATCGGGCTGGCGACGCTGTTCGCGGGCGCGATCGGCATCGTGGGCACGCAGCGGCTCTCCAATCTCGCGGGCTTCAGCGTGCTGGTGTCGGCGGGCACGCTGCTCGCGGCCATCGGGCTCGGGGAGCCGGCCGTGTGGGCCGGCGCGCTCTACTACCTGCTGAGCTCGACGCTGGCCGTGAGCGCCTTCTTCCTGCTGACCGACATGATCGAGCGCTGGCGCAACGCCGGCATGAGCGTGGCACCGCATGAAAAGGCGGGCAACGCGCCGTTCCTGGCGGAAGACCTGCGGGTGCTCGACGACGTGAACCTCGATGACGAGGCGCAGGCACTCTACGGCCGCGCCATTCCCGCCGGCGTGGCCTTCCTGGGACTGAGCTTCATCGGCTGCACGCTGCTGCTCGCGGGCCTGCCGCCGCTGTCGGGCTTCGTGGGCAAGTTCGCGATGCTGTCGGGCGCCTTCTCCACCGGCGGTACCTCGCTGCCCGCGTGGATCTTCCTGGCGCTGCTGGTGGTCTCGGGACTGCTCGCGCTGATTGCGCTGAGCCGCACCGGCATGCGCCACTTCTGGACCCAGCCGCATCCCACCATGCCGGCGCTGCCCGCGCTCGAGGTGCTGCCGGTGGCCGGACTGCTCGCGGCCAGCGTAGCGCTCACGGTCTGGGCCGGCCCCGTCATGCGCCACGCCATCACCACCGCCGAAGGGTTGCGCACGCCCACCGCCTACCGCAATGCCGTGATGGGCGCGCGGCAGGTGCCCAATCCGGCGGCGCCCGCGAAAGGCCCGGCACCATGAAGCGCTGGATGCCTTCGCCGCCGCTCTCGCTGGCGCTGTTTGCGGTGTGGCTGCTGCTCAACCAGTCGCTCGACCCGGCCACGCTGCTGGCGGCCGCGGTGCTGGCCATTGCGGTTCCGCTGCTCACCAAGGGATTGCGGCCAGCCACGGTGCGCATGCGCAAGCCCTGGGTGGCGCTGCGGCTCGCGGGCCGGGCCTTGGCCGACATGCTGGAATCGGCGCTCTTCGTGGCGCGGCGGCTGCTGACGCGCCGCACCTCGCGCATCGCCTCGCGCTTCATCCACGTGCCGCTGGATCTTCGCGATCCGAACGGGCTCGCGGTGCTGGCCATGATCATGTGCCTCACGCCCGGCACCGCCTGGGGCGAGATCGCGTTCGACAGCAGCACGCTGCTGATCCATGTGTTCGACGTCGACGACGATGCCGCTTTCATCGCCATGATCAAGCAGCGCTACGAGCACCCCTTGATGGAGATCTTCGAATCATGACGCCTGTACTTTTCTGGGCCTTGAAACTCGCGCTCCTGCTGCTGGCCGTGGCCATGCTCTGCGCGCTGGCGCGGCTGCTGGTGGGCCCGAGCGCGCAAGACCGCGTGATGGCGCTGGACTGCCTCTACATCAACGGCATGCTGATGATGCTGGTGCTGGGCATCGTCTATGCGAGCAACGTGTACTTCGAGGCCGCGATGCTGACGGCGCTGTTCGGCTTCGTCGGGTCGACCGCCATGGCCAAGTTCCTGTTGCGCGGGGAGGTGATCGAATGAGCGACTTCATCGTGGGGCCGCTGCCGCTGTGGGCGGAAATCGTCACCGCCGTGTTCGCGGTGCTGGGCGCGGCCTTTGCCGCCATCGGCTCCTTCGGCCTCGTGCGGCTGCCCACCTTCTTCCGCCGCATCCATGCGCCGACGCTCGGCGCCACGGTGGGCGTGTGGTGCATGACGATCGCCACCATCGTCTATTTCTCGGTGCAGGGCTTCAGCCTCTTCCTGCACGCGGTGCTGATCGTCCTGTTCATTGCGCTCACGGCGCCCATCACCACCATCTTCCTGATGCGCGCCGCGCTCTTCCGTGAGCGGCAAAAGGGCGGCGACGTGCCGCCGGCGGCCAAGTCGGGCTGAAACCGGCGCCTCGTCAGCTCATCGCGAGCTGCTGCAGGCCCTTGGCGCGCGCCACTTCCATTTCGCGCGGCAGCGTGACCGCGTTCTTCACGGCCAGGATCTCGGCCATCACGCTCACCGCGATCTCGGGCGGCGTCTTGCTGCCGATGTAGATGCCGATCGGGCCGCGCAGCCGCGCGAGCGATTCGGCGGTCTGGCCGAAGTGCTCGATCATGCGGGCGCGCCGCGCCTCGGCATTGCGGCGCGAGCCGATCGCGCCCACGTAGAAGGCTTCGCTCTGCAGTGCCTCGAGCAGTGCGAGGTCGTCGAGCTTGGGATCGTGCGTGAGCGCCACCACGCAGCTGCGGCGATCGGGCTTGAAGGCCAGCACCGCATCGTCGGGCATCTCGGTCGTGATCTCCACGCCGGACAGCGTCCATGCGGTGCGGTATTCGGCGCGCGGGTCGCACAGCGTCACGGCAAAGCCGCTGAACCTGGCCATGGTCGCAAGGTATTCGGCGAGCTGGCCGGCGCCGATCAGCAGCATGCGGTATTCGGGGCCGAAGGTGTTGGTGAGCTCGGTGTCATTCACCTTGAGTTCGTCGGGCGCGGTGGCTTCGGCCAGGCGCACGGCGCCGGTCGAAAGCGTGACGGTGCGCTGCATGAGCCGGCCCTGCTCGAGCTGGGCCACCAGCGTATCGAGCGCGGCCGCGTCGGGGTCGTATTCGAGCAGCAGCTCCAGCGTGCCGCCGCAGGGCAGCCCGAAGCGGTGCGCCTCGTCGGCCGTGATGCCGTACTTCACGAGCACGGGCGGCGCGCCCAGGGGTACCTGTTCGCCGTTGCCGTGCGCATGGCTGTAGCGCGCGATCAGGTCATCCTCGATGCAGCCGCCGGAGACCGAGCCCACCACGGCGCCGTCGTCGGCCAGCGCCATGATCGAGCCGACCGGCCGCGGCGAGGAGCCCCAGGTGCGCACCACGGTCGTGAGCAGCGCGCGCTTGCCGGCACGCCGCCAGTCGCGCAGCGTGCGCAGCACCATGACGTCGAGATTTTCCATTGCCTGATCCGTTCCTAGCCGGCGTCGCCCGGTGCGGCGGACGCATCCTTGTCGTCCTTCTTGCCGAGCCCCATCTTCTTCATGAGGCCGGACATCATGCCGGCCTTTTCCGTGGGCGCCTCGGCCGCTTCAGCGGCGGCCGGCGGCGGACCGTAGCGGCTCTGCATCTCGGCCTCGAAGCGCTTGAAGAAATCGTCGGCGGTCGACTTGGCGGCGCCATCGATCAGGCGCTGGCCCAGTTGCGCGATCTTGCCGCCGACCTGCGCCTGCACGGTGTAGTCGAGCTCGCAGCCGGCCGGCGCCGGCGCGGCCTCGGCGGCGCCGTCCAGCGGCCGCAGCGTCACGCTGGACGAACCCTTGGCAAAGCCCGCCACGCCGCCCTGCCCCTCGAAGCTGAGCTTGTAGCCATCGGGCGCCACGATGTCCGACAGCGCGACCTTGCCGCTGAACTTGGCCGACACCGGGCCGATCTTGACCGCCAGCGCCACGCTGTACTGGTTGTCGCCCGTGAGTTCGAACTTGTCGCAGCCGGGAATGCACTTCTTGAGCGTCTCGGGATCGTTGAGCGCCTCCCAGGCCTGTTGTTGGGTGACGCCGAGGCGGCGGTTGCCGAGCATTTCCATGGTGGTTTTCCTTTTTTCCTTCCGTGAGGCACTAGCGGCCGGACCGCATGAGGGCGGCAAGGCTGGCGGCCAGCTGTTCGAGGGCACTGAGATTGTGGACCGCCAGCATCGCATCCGCATGCCGGTGCAGCACACTGGCCCCACGCGCCAAAGGGGCGTAGCCCTCGAAGCGCAGCAGCGGGTTGAGCCACAGCAGGCGGCGCGAGTGGCGCTTGAGCCAGAGCAGCTCGTTTTCGAGCAGCGCCGGCTCGCCGGTGTCGAGTCCGTCGCTGATCACCAGCACCAGCGTGCGGCGGCCAGTCAGGCGGCGGGCGTTCGCATGGCGAAGCTCGGCCAGCGAACTGCCGAGCCGCGTGCCGCCTGCGAAATCGTCGATGGCCAGACCGGCGGCCGCCAGCATCGCATCGGTGTCGGCCAGCCGGAAGGCCGGTGTGAGGTCGGTCAGGCGGGTGCCGAAGGCGAACACGTCGCGCCGCCCGGCCCGCCGCGTCGACGCATGCAGAAAGGCCAGCAGCAGCCGCGCATAGCGTTCCATCGAGCCCGACACGTCGACCAGCACCAGCAGCGGCAAGGGCTGCTCGCGGCGGCTCAGCTTCGGCAGGCGAAGTATTTCGCCCCCCGTGCGCGCCGCTTCGTGCAGCACGCCAGGCCAGTGCATGCGCGCATGCTGCGAACCTGCATCGTTGGCCGCGCGCAATCGGCGCGACGGCAGCGAAGGAATGGGCAAGGTGACATCGCGCGCAAGGCGTTCCACCAGCCGGTACTCGGACGCGCCCAGCGCATTGAAGTCGGCATGTTGCAGGCGCTGCCGATCGCTCGATGTCATGGCGGCATCGAACTCGACCTCCTTGTCGGGCTTGGCAACCGCGGCCGGGCGGGCGGGATCGCGCGGCGCCGTGAGGGCCTCGCGCACGCGCGGGCGCCGCTTCGAGGGCTCGGCCTTGCCCTCGGCGCTCGGGAGCATCTGCGCGAGCAGCTTGTTGGCGAGTTCGGGGTCGCGGAACCAGGCGTCGAAGAGCTCGCGGAACACCATGCGGTCCTGCTCGCGGCTCACCATGACGGCTTCCATGGCGGCGCTCAGGTCGAGCCTGCTTTCCACGCCCACCAGCGTGGCCGCTTCGGCGGCCAGCGCAATGCGCATGGCATCGGTGCGAACGCCGGCGCGGCGCAGCGCGCGGCCGAAGGCCGTGATGTTGCCGGCCAGCTTGCCGCTGCGTACGTCGCCGAGTTGCTGGATGCCGGCCATGCGGGCGCCTCGACCGTCGGCCGCGCTCAGGGCGCGACCGGCTCCTCGGGTTTCAGCAGCTCCGATGCGAGCTCGTGCGTGAGCGCTGCCACGTCGTCGCGCTGCTTGAACAGGATGCCGGCGGTGTCGACCACCACTTCGGGATCGAGCTCGACGGTGTCGAGCGCGATCAGCGCCCTCGCCCACTCGACGCTTTCGGCGATGCCGGGCGCACGCTGGAAGGCGTTGACGAAGGGCGCATCGCGCAGCCGCGCCACGAACGCGGCCACCTGGGCCGAGAGCTTCTCGCCGGCCTCCGGCACCTGGGCCCGCACGATGGCCAGTTCGCGTTCGCGCTCCGGATAGTCGAGCCAGTGGTAAAGGCAGCGCCGCTTCACCGCGTCGTTGAGCTCGCGCGTGCGGTTGCTCGTGAGGATGGTGACCGGCGGCACCACAGCGCGCACGGTGCCGAGCTCGGGAATGCTGACCTGATACTCGCCCAAATATTCGAGCAGGAAGGCTTCGAAGGGCTCGTCGGCGCGGTCCACTTCGTCGATCAGCAGCACGGCGCCGGGCGCGGGCGTCTGCAGGGCCTGCAGCAGCGGGCGGCGGATCAGGTAGTGCGGCTGGTAGACCTCGGCCTCAATGTCTCGTACAGCACCTGCGGCTTCGGCCGCGCGCATGTGCAGGAGCTGCGCGGCGTAGTTCCATTCGTAGAGCGCCTCGCGCTGCTCCAGCCCGTCGTAGCACTGCAGGCGCAGCAACTCGCGGTTGAGCGCGGTCGACAGTGCCTTGGCCAGCTCGGTCTTGCCGACACCGGGCTCGCCCTCGAGCAGCAGCGGGCGCTGCAGCCTGAGCGCGAGGAACACGGCCGTGGCCAGGCGGCGGTCGGCAAAGTAGCCGGCCTGCATCAAGCCTTCGGAGAGGGAATCGATGGTCGGGAAGGTCATGGCGAAGCGTAGCGGAAGACGCAGGGGTGTCGCGCCTTCCGGCCTGCAAGCGGCGGTGCTGTCTCGTTCAGCCCAGCGCCTTGGTGACGGCGCGCTGCGTGAGCACGCTGATCAGGTTGGCACGGTAGGCCGCCGAGGCATGCAGGTCGCTGTTGAGCTCGCTCGCGTCGATCTTCACGGCCGCGGCGGCTGCCGCCGTGAAGCTCTTGTTGAGCGCATCTTCGAGCCCCGCGTGGCGGAACACGCCGTTGCCCGCGCCGGTGATGGCCACGCGCACGCCGCCGTCGAACTGCGCAAGGAACACGCCGACGAGCGGAAAATTCGATGCCTTCTGGCGCAGCTTCTCGTACACGGCGCGCTTCGGAATCGGAAAGCGGATGGCGGTGATCAGCTCGTCTTCTTCCAGCGCCGTGGTGAACAGCCCCAGGAAGAAATCGTCCGCAGCGATCTCGCGCTTCGAGGTGATGACCGTTGCACCGGAACCGAGCACCGCGCTGGGGTAGCAGGCGGCCGGATCGTTGTTGGCCACCGAGCCGCCGATGGTGCCCATCGCGCGCACCTGCCGGTCGCCGATGCGCCCGGCCAGGTCGGCCAGCGCAGGGAAGGCGGCTTTCACGTCGGCATTGTTGGCCACGTCGAGGTGGCGCGACATCGCACCGATGGTGATCGTGCCGGCGTCCTTCCTGATGCCGGTGAGCTCCTTGATGCCGCCGAGGTCCACGAGCTGCTCGGGCGCCGACAGCCTGAGCTTCATGGAGGCGAGCAAGGTCTGGCCGCCGGCCAGCGGCTTGGCGCCCGCTGCAACGAGCTTGGCCGCGTCGGCCACGGTGGCCGGCCGTTCGAGTGTGAAGGCGTACATGGTGTGGGTTCCTTCGTTGTTCTAGTGGGAGGCGGCCGCCTGCATCGCTTCCCAGACGCGGCTGGCCGATGCGGGCATGTCGAAGTCCTTGACGCCCAGCGGCGCCAGCGCGTCGAGCACGGCGTTGATCACGGCCGGCGGCGAGCCGATGGCGCCCGCCTCGCCGCAGCCCTTGGTGCCCAGCGGGTTGTGCGTGCACGGCGTGCACACGGTGTCGAGCTTGAACTGCGGAAAGTCGCCGGCCCTGGGCATGGCGTAGTCCATGAAGCTGCCGGTGAGCAGCTGGCCGGTCTCGTTGTCGTACACGCAGTTCTCGAGCAGCGCCTGGCCGATGCCCTGCACCAGCCCGCCGTGCACCTGGCCCTCGACGATCATCGGATTGATGATGGTGCCGAAGTCGTCCACCGCGGTGAAACGGTCCACGCGCACCTCGCCGGTCTGCTTGTCGACCTCGACCTCGCAGATGTAGGTGCCGCCCGGGAAGGTGAAGTTGGTGGGGTCGTAGAAGGCGGTTTCGTTCAGGCCGGGCTCGAGCTTGTCGAGCGGGTAGTTGTGCGGCACGTAGGCCGTGAGCGCCACCTGGCCGAACGGGATCTTCTTGTCGGTGCCCTTGACCGTGAACTCGCCGTTCGCAAACTCGATGTCGGCATCGCTCGCCTCCATCAGGTGCGCGGCAATCTTCTTGGCCTTGGTCTCGATCTTGTCGAGCGCCTTCATGATGGCCGCGCCGCCCACCGAGATGGAGCGCGAGCCGTAGGTGCCCATGCCGAAGGGTACGCGGCCGGTGTCGCCATGCACCACGTCGACGTTGTCCACCGGAATGCCCAGGCGCGCCGCCACCACTTGCGCAAAGGTGGTCTCGTGCCCCTGGCCATGGCTGTGCGAGCCGGTGAACACCGTCACGCTGCCAGTCGGATGGACGCGGATCTCGCCGCATTCGAACAGGCCGGCCCGCGCGCCCAGCGCCCCGGCGATGTTCGACGGCGCGATGCCGCAGGCCTCGATGTAGCTCGAGTAGCCGATGCCGCGCAGCTTGCCCGCGGCCTCGCTGGCCGACTTGCGCTGCGCATAGCCTTGCACATCGGCCAGCACGCGGGCCTTGTCCATGCAGGCGTGGAAGTCGCCCGTGTCGTACTGCAGCGCCACCGGGGTCTGGTAGGGGAAGGTGGTGATGAAGTTGCGCTTGCGGATCTCGTCCTGGCCCAGGTTCATTTCCCAGGCGCAGCGCGACACCAGCCGCTCGAGCAGGTAGGTGGCCTCGGGCCGGCCCGCCCCGCGGTAGGCATCGACCGGCGCGGTGTTGGTGAACCAGGCATCGACCTCGACGTAGATCTGCGGCGTGGAGTACTGGCCCGCGAGCAGCGTGGCGTAAAGGATGGTCGGCACTGCGGTCGAGAAGGTCGACAGGTAGGCGCCGAGGTTGGCGTCGGTGTGCACCCGCATCGCGAGGAACTTGCCGTCCTTGTCCATCGCCATTTCGGCGTGGCTCACATGGTCGCGGCCGTGCGCGTCGGACAGGAAGCACTCCGAGCGCTCGGCCGTCCACTTGATGTTGCGGTTGAGCTGCTTGGCGGCCCAGGTCAGGCACACGTCCTCCGCATACAGGAAGATCTTGGAGCCGAAGCCGCCGCCCACGTCGGGCGCGATCACGCGCACCTTGTGTTCGGGCAGCCCCAGCACGAAGGCCGTCATCAAGAGGCGCTCGACGTGCGGGTTCTGGTTGGACACATACAGCGTGTAGTCGTCGGTGCCGCGGGCGTAGCTGCCGATGGCCACGCGCGGCTCGATCGGGTTGGGCACCAGCCGGTTGTTGACGAGGTCGAGCCTGGTGACGTGCGCGGCATTGGCAAACACCGCATCGACGGCGGCCTTGTCGCCCAGCGCCCACTTGTAGCACTGGTTGTCGGGGGCCTCGTCGTGCAGCGTGACGCCGCTTGCCTTCTTCGCCGCGTCGCCCACGCTCACGAGCGCGGGCAGCACGTCGTAGTCGACCACCACGGCCTCGGCCGCATTCTTGGCCTGCTCGACGGTCTCGGCCACCACCATGGCCACATGGTCGCCCACGTAGCGCACCTTGTGGATCGCGAGGATCGGGTGCATCGGCTCCTTCATGGGCGTGCCGTCGGGGTTGTTGATGAGCCAGCCGCAGGGCAGGCCCCCCATCTTCCCCTCGATGTCCTTGCCGCTGAAGATGCCGACCACGCCGGGCATCTTGAGCGCCTCGGCAGTGTCGACCGACTTGATGACGGCGTGGGCGTGCGGCGAGCGCACGAAGACCGCATGGCTCTGGTTGGCCAGCGTGATGTCGTCGGTGTAGTTGCCCGCGCCGGTCAGGAAGCGATAGTCTTCCTTGCGCCGCAGCGCTTCGCCGATGTGGGGCAGGTTCGAGAAGTCGGAGGCACCCATGATGTTGCTCCCTTCACGCCGTGGCGGTGGTCTTGACCGGCGTGCCCGAGGCCATGGCCTCGCCGCCCATCTGCACGGCCTTCACGATGTTCTGGTAGCCCGTGCAGCGGCACAGGTTGCCGTCGAGCAGTTCGCGGATCTCCGATTCGCTCGACTTGGGATGGTGGGTGCACAGGTCGATGGCGCTCATGACCATGCCCGGGGTGCAGAAACCGCACTGCAGGCCATGGCATTCCTTGAAGGCCGCCTGCATGGGGTGCATGGTGCCGTCGGGCTGGGCGATGCCCTCGATGGTGGTGATCTGCGCGCCGGCGGCCTGCCCGACCAGGATGTTGCACGACTTCACCGCGCGCCCGTTCATGTGGACGGTGCATGCGCCGCACTGGGCGGTGTCGCAGCCGACATGGGTGCCGGTCAGGTGGAGATGCTCGCGGATGGCGTGCACCAGGAAGGTATTGGGGGGTGCGTCGACCGTGGCCGGTCGGCCGTTGACCGTGAAAGCTACCTGCATTTGGCTGTCTCCGTTGAAGGTGATGGCTGGTTCAGCGAAAGGCATCTTGGATGCCGGCCCCGTGCACTATCCTAGGCAAAACCCTCGACGCTTGCGCAGCGCGTACGAAATTCTCAAAATGAAACAACTTGCGGCCCCGGCAAGTCTGAAAAAACCGCCCCACCCGAGCGAACCGACCCGATGTCCGCCTCCATCGTTGCGCCCCTGCCCGAACGTTCCGCCGCCATTGCGCAGGCCCGACGGGAGCTGATCCACGGCGAAGCCCCCCGCTCGCGGGGCGCGGCGCGCATCGAGCCATGGATCCTGCGTTCCTGGGAGCGCTGCCTGCAGGCGGGGCTGCAGCCGCAGCAGCGGATCAACTTCGAACCGGTGGCCAAAGCGGCCGAGCGCGAGGCGTCCGAGCGCAACCGCGCGCTGGTCCTGGCGGCCCGGCCGGTGATCGAGCGGCTGTCGCGCGCCATTGCCGACACGCGCTACTTCGCCGTCCTGACCGATGCCGAGGGCATCGTGGTCGACGTGGGCCCGCTGCCCGACGGCACCGACACCGACAGCCGCTACGCCCGAAACATCGCGCGCGTGGGCGTCGACCTGTCGGAGCGCGCGGTCGGCACCAGCGCGATCAGCACCGCGCTGGCCGAGCAGGAATCGGTGTGGCTGCACCGCGGCGAACACTTCTTCGAGGACACCAGCATCTACAGCTGCGCCGGGGCGCCGCTGTTCGGCCCGCGGGGCGACTGCATCGGCATGCTCGACCTGACCGGCGTGCAGGCGGTGGAGCGGCCGGAGCTGCGGCACCTGGCCACGCTGTCTGCACGCAGCATCGAGAACGTGCTGGTGCTGAACCAGCCCTGCGAGCTGCGGCTGCATCTCTCGTGGCCGGGCTGCCCGCGCGGCGAGGCCACCGACGGGCTTCTGTGCATCGACGCCGACGGCACCGTTGCGGGCGCCAATGCCGCGGCGCGCCAGATGCTGCACCAGCCGCTGGCGCGTGCCCAGCACGCGCTGCACTGCAACGACCTGTTCGCAACGCCGCTGGACATGCTGTTCGATGCGGCCCGCCGCGGCGACGCCGTGCTCGAGGTGCCGCTGTGGTCCGGCCTGCGCGTGCAGGTCCGGCCCCAGCGCGGCGGCAAGAGTCCGGCCGTCGCGGTGGCCGAAGCCCGGCCGCGGCTGCGCGACGTCGAGGCTGCCCTGATCCGCAAGGCCGTGGCCGACGCCCGCGGCAACGTGGCCGAGGCCGCGCGCACGCTGGGCATCAGCCGCGCCACGGTCTACCGCAAGCTGTGGCGCGGCCGTGCTTCCGGCTCCGCGGACTGAAGCCCGTTCAGGCCCCGACCGGCACCTTGTCGAGGAAGCCGGTCACCGACTGCAGCCTGCCGGCATCGAGCCGGGCGAAGTCGGTGCCCTGGATCAGGTCTTCGGCGCCGCTCGGGCCCAGGGTCCACGAGAAGCGCAGGTTGTCGCCGTGCGCCTCGGGCGTACCGAACAGGTTGAAGCGGAAACCCGGATAGCGCTGCTGCACGGCCCCGATCAGCGCGCCGATCTGGTCGCGGCCGTTGGCCTGCGCCAGCGGGTCGGCGTAGTGCGCATCGGCCGTCCAGGCGGCTTCGATCAGCTGGGCGCGGCGCGCGGCATCGGTTTCGTTCCAGGCCGCGATGTAGCGTTGGGCAATGGCGGCGGCGTCGTGTGCGGCGGTGTTCATGATGACCATTTCCTTTCGAGGGTTCGGCCCGCAACATCGCGGGGTGAAGGAATGGTCGCGCCGGGCGCGCGCGGCGTCGATGACCTCGCAGGTCATGGCCTCAGTTCGCCGATGCGTTGGGAAAGAACAGCTGCTCGCCGCCGATCTTGTAGGCCGCGATGGTCTGCTGCCCGGCCGGCGAGATCACCCAGTCGACGAACTTCTGCGCACCCTTGCTGTTGAGCGAGGGAAATTTCGCCGGGCTCACGACCATCACGCCATACTGGTTGAACAACCGCTTGTCGCCCTCGACCAGCACTGCCAGGCCAGCGCGGTTCTTGAAGCTGAGCCAGGTGCCGCGGTCGGCCAGCACGTAGGCGCCCGACGAGGCCGCGATGTTCAGCGCCGGCCCCATGCCGCAGCCGCATTCCTTGTAGCCCGTGCCCTTGCGCTCGTTGGGCACCGGCTGCCCCGCCTCGGCCACGCCGGTCTGCGTCCAGAGGCGGCGCTCGGCCGCGTCGGTGCCGCTCTTGTCGCCGCGCGACACGAAAGGCGCATTGGCGGCCGCGATCTTCTTCAGCGCGGCGACGATGTCGCCACCCTTCGCGCCGACCGGGTCGACCTGCGGCCCCACGAGCACGAAGTCGTTGTACATCACCGGGTAGCGCCTGGCGCTGAAGCCCTCGGCCACGAATTTCTCCTCGGCCGCGGTGTCGTGCACGAACAGCACGTCGGCATCGCCGCGCTTGGCCATGTCGATGGCCTGGCCGGTGCCCACCGCCACCACCTTGACATCGATGTCGCTCGCTTTCTTGAATGCCGGCAGCAGGTGCGAGAACAGGCCCGATTGCTCGGTGGACGTGGTCGAGGCCATGGTGATGGTTTCGGCGCGCGCGACGCCGGCTGCGACGAAGAAGACCGCAACGGCCAGCGAGGCGCGGAGGCCCGCGCTTGCGCGGTGCTGCTTGAGGAACGGATTCATGCCAACTCTCCTTTGACGAACAGGCGGGCCTCTTCCGGCAGGGGCCCATGGAAGAAATCGTGCACGGGCAGGTCGGCCAGCACGCGGCCGTGTTCGAGGTAGACCACGCGGCTCGCCAGCCGCTTCACCTGGCCGAGGTTGTGGCTCGCGAACACCAGCGTGCGGCCGGCGGCGGCTTCGGCGATGAGCGTCTCGACCTCGCGCTTGGCAGTCGGGTCGAGGCTGGCCGTGGGCTCGTCGAGCAGCAGCACCGCCGGATGCAGCGCCCAGGCGCGCGCCAGCGCCACGCGCTGCTGCTGGCCGCCCGAGAGGGCACGGGCGTTGCGCTCGGCCAGGTCTTCCAGGCCAACGCGCGCCAGCGCCGGAATGGCGGCGCGGCGGGCATCGCGCCAACGCATGCCGCGCAGCCACAGCGCCAGGGCCACATTGACCGTCACCGAGGCGCGCAGCATGTGCGGGCGCTGGAACAGCATGGCCTGCTGCCGGCGCGGCGCGGCGCTGGTGAAGCTCCCTGCTGCATGCGGCACCAGGCCGTGCAGCAGCCGCAGCAGGGTGGTCTTGCCGCTGCCGTTGGCGCCGATGAGCGCCACGCGCTCGCCGGCCGCGATGGTCAGCGTCGCGCCCTGCAGCGCCGCCACCCGCCCCAGGCGAACGTCGACGCCATAGAGCGCGAAGACGGTGGCATCCACGCTCGCGAGCTGCGCGTGTTCGTTCACGGGCGCGCCTCCGGCCGCCACCAGACCGCCATGCCGCCTGCGCCGCCCCCGCCGTCGACCCGTTCGCGCCAGCCGCGCACGGCGGCAATCGCAAGGTTGAGCACCAGCACCACGCCCAACAGCACGATGCCCAGCGCCAGCGCCAGCGGCAGGTCGCCCTTGCTGGTTTCGAGCGCGATGGCGGTGGTCATCACGCGCGTGAAGCCGTCGATGTTGCCGCCCACCACCATCACCGCGCCCACTTCCGATACCGCGCGGCCGAAGGCGGCGATCAGCACCGTGAGCAGTGCGTAGCGCTCGTCCCAGACCAGCAGCAGCGCCCGCACCAGAGGCTTGGCGCCGAGCGAGCTCAGCTGCTCGCCATGCGCGCGCTCGGCATCCTCGATGGCCTGGCGCGTGAGCGCCGTCACCACCGGCAGCACCAGCACCGTCTGCGCCAGCACCATGGCCTTGAACGAAAACAGCCAGCCCAGGAAGCCGAGCGGGCCGGAACGCGACAGCAGCAGATAGATGACGAGCCCGACCACCACCGACGGCAGCGCCAGCAGGGTGTTCAGCAGCGTGAGCAGGCCGGCGCGGCCGCGAAAGCGCGCCACGCCCAGCCAGGCGCCCAGCAGCAGGCCCAGCCCGCAGGCCAGCACGCAGGCGCTGGCGCTGACCGCGAGCGAACGCCCGACGATGGCCAGCAGCACCGGATCGCCGGACACGAGCAGCTGCCAGGCCGCGACGGCGCTCTGGGCAAAGGTGTTCACGCGGTGGGCTTCATGGATGGAAGCGCCGGAGTATCGGGGTGTACCTCCAATTACCTATGCAATTCTTTGCATAGGTAGACCCGCCACCTTCGGTTCAGATCGCGTCGAGTGGAAACACCGGCCTGCGGACCCGGGAAAACGGGAACAGGCCGTAGTCCGAACTGGTCACGCCCGGGCTGTCGCACTCGATTAGCGCGGCGGAAAGCGGCTCGAACACCGGCCGGCAGTACATGCGCGACTTGAGCAGCAAAAAACGTTCCTTGCGCGGATCGAGCCCCGCGCATTCGAACACGCCGATGTCCCAGGGCTCCTGCGTGCGCTCGGTCACCACGATGCGCGCCGGCCCGATGTCGAACAGCACCGTGCGGCCCATGCTGCTGCGCTGGCCGGTGTAGGTGGGGCCGGTGATCACGTATTCGCCGTTGCCGATGGTGCGAACCGTGCCGGTCAGCGTCACGGGCTTCTTCGACAGGCCGATGCCTGCCAGCGACACCTTGTTGCCGAGCGCCACTGTCACCTTGGCGCCCTCGCCCGCCGCAACCAGCGCGGCCACCGCCTCGGGGTCGCACAGCGGCCCCACGCCGATGCCGTCGAGCCCCTGCGCCAGCGCCTCCTGCAGCACGTCCATGGTGTCGCAGCTGCCGCCCGACATGCAGTTGTCGCCATGGTCGAGCAGCAGCACCGGGCGCGTCGCGCCGCCGGCGATGGCCTTGGCCCGCGCGATCGACTCGGCCAGCGGCTCGCTGCGGTAGATGAACGCCTCGCGCTCGTCCCACATCTGCCTGGCGATCCGGTCGGCCGTGGCCTGCGCGCGCTCGGGCGATTCGGCATCGACCACCACCACGCTCATGCAGGGTGCCTCGATGTCCGACAGCGAGAAGCCGGCAAAGATCGACGCCGCAAGCGACTCCGATGCTTCGGCCGCGCGCGCCGCCTCGATGGCGCGCTGCATCGCGCCGGTGAACGAGGCGCTGCGCAGCGTGTGCGCCATCAGCGGCAGCGGGTGCCAGCGCATCGCCGGCCTGCTGCGCCCCGCGAGCAGGTCGAACAGCAGGCGGCCGGCATGCTCGCCGGTTTCGTACATATCGACGTGCGGATAAGTCTTGAAGCCGACGATCACATCGGCATTGCCGACCATCGCGGGCGTGACGTTGGCATGCAGGTCGAGTGCCACGCCGATGGGAACGCCGGGCGCCGCGGCACGCAGCCGCACGAGCAGATCGCCTTCGCCGTCCACGCTGTTCTGCGCCACCATCGCGCCGTGCAGGTCGAGCAGGATCGCGTCGCAGCCCGGCGCCGCATCCACGATGCACTGCGTGAGCGTGGTGTAGGCTGCGGCATCGACCGGCCCGCTCGGATTGGCCGAGGCCGACACCGGCGTGACCAGCGTGGCGCCGGCCTGCTCGGCCAGGTCGATGAAGGCGGACATCGCGGTGCGCATGCCCTTGTTGTCGCGATAGGCCTGCTCGCCGAACGTCGGGCCGTCAGGGCCGAAGGCCGCGAGCGGCGTGGGCACCGGCGAGAAGGTGTTGGTCTCGTGGTTGAGCCGCGCAATCAGCACCTTCATGACGACGCGACTCCCGCGCTTTGCAGCATCGCCTGCAGCAGCACATTGCAGCCGGCCTCGAGATGGCCGGGCTGCGCATCCTCGATCTCGTTGTGGCTGATGCCATCGAGGCAGGGCACGAAGATCATGGCCGTGGGACACACGCGCGCGAGGTAGACCGCATCGTGGCCCGCGCCGCTGATCACGTTCATCCAGGTCATGCCCTGCGCCTGCGCGGCCTCTCGAATGGCCGACACCAGCGCGGGCGTGAAAGGCTGCGGGGGGAAGTAGACGACCTGCTCCACCGTTGCCTCGACCTTGCCCTTGGCGGCGATGCGCTGCACCGCCTCTTTCAGCTCGGCGTCCATGGCCGACAGCACCACGTCGTCGGCCGCGCGCAGGTCGACGCTGAGCTTCACGCGGCCCGGGATCACGTTGCGCGAATTCGGATAGTTGTCGATCCAGCCCACGGTGCCGCGCGCATGCGGCGCATGGGCCAGCGCGATGCGGTTGACCTCGATCACCAGTTCGGAGGCCGCGAGCAGCGCGTCCTTGCGCAGCTCCATGGGCGTGGGGCCGGCATGCGCTTCCATGCCCTGCAGCACCACGTCGTACCAGCGCTGGCCGAGCGCGCCCTCGACCACGCCGATCACGCGCTCGTTGGCCTCGAGCACCGGCCCCTGCTCGATGTGCGCCTCGAAATACGCACCCACGGGCGATGCTGCGGCCGACGCCGGCGCGCTGCCCGCATAGCCGATGGAAGCCAGCGCCTCGGCCACGCTGATGCCGTCGTTGTCGCGCTGCGCCAGCGCATGCTCGAGCGTGAAGGCATCGGCGAACACGCCCGAGCCCATCATCACGGGCACGAAGCGCGAGCCCTCCTCGTTGGTCCACACGGCAATCTCCAGCGGTGCCTCGGTGACGACCTTGGCATCGTTGAGGCTGCGGATCACTTCCAGCCCGGCCAGCACGCCATAGTTGCCATCGAACTTGCCGCCCGTGGGCTGGGTGTCGATGTGGCTGCCGGTGACCACCGGCGGGCGCGTGTTGTCGCGGCCGGCGCGGCGCGCAAAGATGTTGCCGATCCGGTCGACGCGCACCTCGCAGCCGGCTTCGCGCGCCCAGCGGCTGAAGAGATCGCGGCCCTGGCGGTCGAGTTCGGTCAGCGCGATGCGGCAGACGCCGCCCTTCTCGGTGGCGCCGAGCTTCGCCAGTTCCATCAGCGAGCTCCAGAGACGGTCGCCGTTGATGCGCAGTTGGGTGGGTGAGTTCATGGCTTTGCAAAAAGAAGAAGGAATGCGCGAAGCCTCAAGCAAGGCCCACGCCCAGATAGCGGTCTTTCACATCGTGGTCGGCCATGAAGGCCGCATTGCCGGCCTCGTGCACGATCACGCCCTGCTCCAGGATGTAGTGGCGGTCGGCCAGCTGCACGCAGACTTCCAGGTTCTGCTCGACCAGCAGGATGGCCACGCCGGCCGCCTTGATGGTCTTCAGTTGCGCGACGATTTCCTCCACGATGACCGGCGCGAGCCCTTCGACCGGCTCGTCGAGGATCAGCAGCCGCGGATGGTTCATGAGCGCGCGGCCGATGGCCAGCATCTGCTGCTCGCCGCCCGAGAGCTGGCCGCCGCCATTGCGTCGCCGCTCCTTCAGGCGCGGGAAGATGCGGTAGATGTCGCCCAGCTGCCAGGGCGAATCGCGGCGCTGGCCGAGCAGCAGGTTTTCTTCGACCGTGAGCAGCTTGAAGACGCCGCGGTGCTCGGGCACCAGGCACACGCCGCGCGTGGCGATGCGGTGCGGCGGCAGGCCCGCAATGTCCGCGCCCTGGAAGCGCACGCGGCCGCCGGTGGGCATGACCGCGCCGGCAATGCTCTTGAGCGTGGTCGACTTGCCCGCGCCGTTGCGGCCCAGCAGCGTGACCAGTTCGGCCTCGCCCACCGTCATCGACACGCCCTGCAGCACGTGGCTCTTGCCGTAGTGCGCGTGCAGTCCTTCGACTTCGAGGATGTTCTTCCCGCTCATGCCTTGCCGCCCGTGATCATGTTGCCCAGGTAGGCCGTGCGCACGCGCGCATCGGACCGGATGTCGCCCGGCAGCCCCTCGGCCAGCACGCGGCCCAGCTGCATCACGGTGACGGTGTCGGAAATGTCCATCACGATGTTCATGTTGTGCTCGATCAGCACCACGGTGTGCGCATCGCGCAGGCCGCGGATCAGCCGCTTCATGTCGTCGAGGTCGTCGATGCCCATGCCCGAGGTCGGTTCGTCGAGGAAGATGGCCTTGGGTTTCGCGGCGAGCGCCATGCCCACCTCCAGGCGGCGCTGCTGCCCGTGCGACAGCTCGCTCGCCGGCACGTCGGCCAGCCGTTGCAGGCCCACGCGTTCCAGCACCTCGGCCACCGTCTCGGCGCAAGCGCGCTCGCCGACCGGTGTGCGCCAGCAGTTCATGGCCTGGCGCGGCGCGATGCCCTGCGCCGCCACGCGCAGGTTCTCGCGCACCGGAAGACTCGCGAACAGGCTGGTCACCTGGAACGAACGCGCCATGCCCCGCTGCACGCGCTTGTGGTCGGGCTCGTGCGTCACGTCGTGGCCGTCGAACAGGATGCGGCCGCCCGTGGTGGTGCCGGTGCCCGTGAGCATGTGGAACAGCGTGGTCTTGCCGGCGCCGTTCGGCCCGATCACCGAGTGCACGGTGTTGCGCTTGATCTTCAGGTCGACCCCGCCGAGCGCGGCGAACTTGCCGTAGTGCTTGGTGACGCCGATGGCTTCGATGAGGATGGGTTGCGTCATGCTTTTTCTCCCCGCGCGCCGGGCACGGCCGGCGCGGAAGGCGGCGCCTTGCGGAACACGCGGCGCCATGCGCTTTCTCCCAGGCCCCAGAGGCCGCGCTGCATGCCGATGCTCACCGCAATCAACATCAGCCCCAGCAACAGCAGCCAGCGCGGCCACAGCGTGGAGAGCCAATCGGCCAGCAGCACATAGAAGGCCGAGCCCAGCACCGAGGCAAACAGGTTGCCGGTGCCGCCGATCACGGTGATGACCAGGATCATCTCGCTCGTGTGGTACTCGGCATTCGACAGCGGCGCGATGCCGGTCATCATGGCGTGCAAGCCGCCCGCCAGGCCGGTGACGGCGCCCGAGATCACGAAGGCCAGCAGCTTGAAGCGCTTGAGGTCGTAGCCCACCGCGGCGGCGCGGTCCTCGTTGTCGCGGATGGCCAGCAGCGTGCGGCCGAAGACCGAATCGGTCACGCGCAGCAGCAGGCCGAAGGCGATGAGGAACATCACGGCCACGAAGGCGTAGTACTTCCAGGGCGTGTCCATGAAGGCGGGGCGCGGCACGTCGAGCAGCCCGTTGTCGCCGCCCGTGAGCCCCGAAGCGGTGTAGGCCACGAAATAGAACATCTGCGCGAAGGCCAGCGTGAGCATCACGAAGTAGGTGCCGCGCTGGCGGATCGCGACCCAGCCGACCACCGCCGCACCGAGCGCGCCCATGGCGATGGCCGCAAGCAAGGCGAGCGGCATCGGCAGCGAAAGCCGCGTGAGCAGGATCGCGATGGTGTAGCTGCCCAGCCCGAAGAAGATGCCCTGCCCGAACGACAGCAGCCCCGTGTAGCCCAGCAGCAGGTTGCAGCCCAGGGCGGCGAGCGCGTAGATGAGCACTTCGCTCGCGAGCGAACCCGAGCGCAGCACCAGCGGCAGGCCCAGCGCGACGACGAGCGCCAGCAGGAACGTGGTTTTCTTGGTCATGGCGACGTTCATCCTCTGCGGCCGAGCAGGCCATGCGGGCGCAGCAGCAGCACGGCTGCCATCGCGATGTAGATCATCAGGCTCGCGCCCGGCGGCCAGATGGTGCTCATGAGGCTCTGCACGATGCCGATCAAGAGGCCGCCGACCAGCGCGCCGCCGAAGCTGCCGAGCCCGCCGATCACCACCACCACGAAAGCGACGCCGAGTGCCTCCACACCCATGAAGGGCTCCGCGCCGCGGATCGGCGCGGCCAGCACGCCCGCCAGTGCCGCGGTGGCCGCACCCAGCGCGAACACCAGGCTGAACACGCGGAACACGTTGATGCCGAGCAGCGACACCATCTCGGTCGATTCGCTGCCCGCGCGCACCGCACTGCCCAGGCGCGTGCCCTCGAGCACCCACCACAGCAGCACCGCCAGCACGGCGGTGAAGCCGATCACGAACAGCCGGTACTTGGGATAGATGAAGCTGCCCCACATCACCACGCCCTGCAGCAGGTCGGGCGTGGCCACGCTGTTGCCGAGCGGCCCCCAGAACACGATGACGATCTCCTGCACCGCGAGCGCAAGTCCCACGGTCACGAGGATGTGGAACTCGTGCGCCTTGGCATACACGCGGCGCAGCAGCAGCTTCTCGGCCAGCCAGCCGAGCGCGCCCACGAACAGCGGCACCAGCACCAGCGCGGCCCAGAAGTCGAGCCCCCACTGCATGGCCTGGAAGCACAGGTAGGCGCCCAGCAGGTAGAAGGCCCCGTGCGCGAAATTCACGAAGCGCAGCAGGCCGAACACGATGGACAAGCCAACGGCCAGCAGGAAATACAGCATGCCGATGCCGATGCCGTTGATGGTCTGGAGCAGGTAGACGGTCATAGGGGTGAGTAGTGGTGGCGCGGCCCTCCTCCCTTCCAGGAACACCGCGGAACCGGCTTTGCCGGGCCGCAGGTGTTGCCCCCTGCAAGGGGGTTGGAGGCCACACGCAGTGGGCAAGCCTGGGGGTTAGCCCAATTTGCAGCCGGTCTTGTCGACGGCAAGGAAGGACTTGCCCGAACTCACCACGTCCACATAGTCCGCCGGGTTCTTCATCTTTGACTTGGCCTTGCCCTTGAGCAGGTAGTAGTCCTTGACGACCTGGTGGTCGGCCTTGCGGATTTCTTCCGTGCCCGTGAGCCCTTCGTACTTCATGCCTTCGAGCGCCGCGATCACGGCCTTCTGGTCCACAGTGCCCGCCTTCACGATGCCGTCGATCAGGATCTTGGTACAGACATACGAGCCTGCGAGGCTGTAGTTGGGCACGATCTTGAGCTTGTCGGCCGTGAGCTTCACCAGGTCCTTGTTGAGGGGGGTGTCGGCCGTGTGCCAGTACTGCGCACCGAAGTAGACGCCATCGCACAGGTCGGCGCCCAACTCGTCGAACTGCTCCAGGCCCGAGGCCCAGGCCATGAGGATCGTCATGTTCTTGTGCATGCCGAAGCTCACCGCCTGGCGCAGCGCGGCCGACGACTGCGCACCGAAGTTCAGCAGCAGCAGCACGTCGGGCTTGGCGGCCATGGCGTTGGTGAGATAGCCGCTGAACTCCTTCTCGTTGAGCGAGTGGTAGCTGTTGCCCACGTGCTCGATGCCCTTCTCCTGGAAGATGTTCTTCGCCGCGCCCAGCAGGCCTTCGCCGAACACGTACTGCGGCGTGATGGTGTACCAGCGCCTGGCCTTCGGCATCGAGGCGATCAGCGGGCGCACCGTCTGCTCGATGGCGCCGAAGGTGGGCACCGACCAGCGGAAGGTGGCGGGGTTGCAGTCCTTGCCCGTGATCTCGTCGGCACCCGCGGTGGTGATGAAGACGCCGCCGGCCTTCTCGGCCTCCTTGCCCATGGCCAGCGCTTCCGACGACAGGATGCCGCCCGCGAAGAACTTGGCGCCCTGCTGCTGCGAGGCTTCCTGCACCTTGCGAACCGCGGTGGCCGGCTTGCCCTCGGTGTCGAGCACCGTGTAGGCCAGGGGCCGCTTGAGCACGCTGCCGTACTGCTCGATGGCCAGCTTCATGCCCAGGTCGGCGAACTTGCCGTTGGCGGCGAAGGCGCCCGACATCGGCACCGGGCAGCCGAAGCGGATCGCATCGGCCGATTGGGCGAAGGCGGCGCGGCCGGCCAGCAGGGAAGCGGGAGCGGCCGACAGGGCGGCGAGCTGAAGAAGGTGTCTGCGTTGCATGGAATTCTCCGGACGTGGGTGAGGAGGAGGAGGTAAGAGAAAGGTGCTGCCTGAAGTCGGCAACGAATTTAAGCGGATAAATATGATTAATATGCTGGTAAAAACCCGCTAGCAATGCCCGTGCCAAAATCCGGGAAGGCCCGGGCCCGATACCTGCTCCAGAGCCCTCACCTCACCCGAAACCACCCTTTACGAATGAAATCGACGCAGGACGCCATGACCTTCGGGCACACCCGCGCCAAGCGGCAGAAGCTCTCCGACGTCATCGTCGAGGACGTCAAGCGCTGGATCGTGGCCGAGCGCAAGCAGCCCGGCGACCGGCTGCCGAACGAGAAGGAACTGATCGAGCTCTTCGGCTATTCGAAGAGCACGGTGCGCGAGGCGCTGAAGGCGTTGGAGGTGCGCGGGCTGGTTTCCATCCGCACCGGCCCCGGCGGCGGCGCCTACCTGCAGCAGGTGTCGGTCGACCATGCGTCGGAGCCGCTGCGCAATTTCCTGCATTTCCATCACCTGGACGGGCACCACATCTACCAGCTGCGCAAGGTGCTGGAGCCGGAGCTGGCCGTGAGCGTGGTGGGCAAGCTGACGCCCGAACATTTCGAGCGGCTCGAAGCCAACGTGCGCCTCTGCACGCTGGAGCCCACCAACGAGGAGGAGCTGCGCACGCAACGCGAGGCCGAGCTCGCGTTTCACACCATGCTGGCCGAGGCCTGCCCCAATCCGGTGCTGTCCTTCATGTGCCGCTTCCTCAACGACCTGCTGCGCGACCTGGTGGTCTACAAGAAGGCGCTGGACCACCACCATTTCGGCGAGGCCAACGTCGACTATCACACGCAGCTGCTGGCGGCCTATCGCCGGGAGGATGCAGACGAGGTGCGCCGGCTGATGGCCGAGCACATGGTCGATGCCGAGGCGCACATGCACGAGATGGAGGCGCACATCGGGGCGAAGCATCTGCTGCTGCCTAGCGGGCAGCGTTGATTTTTGGATCGCGGTTGTTCAGGGCGCGTGCACAGGCCACCGGGTACTCCTCTCCGCGAATGTCCCCCGGGCTTCGCCCTCCTCCTTTATTTCGCTGCGAGGAGCACCCGATGCCCTGTGCACGAGAGGCGCGGCTGTCGTGCCGGCTGATCACCCGCCGCTCTGACCAGCGATCACGTCGATGGGGTGCCTTGCGCAGCGAAATCAAGGAGGAGGCCGCAGGCCGGGGGACATTCGCGGAGCAAGGCACCCCGTCGGCGTGATCGCACCCCGGATTCAGGCATGCGCCTTCTCCAGGCACTCCTGAAACGCCAGCACCGCCCGTGAAGGCTTGGGCGAACGCCGCAGCAAACTCACGAACCGGCATGCGTAGCTGAAGCGCGCCGGCAGCACGGGCTTCATGAGCCCGCGCTGCTCGAACACTTGCGCGTAGTGGTCGGGCAGGAAACCGAGAAAACGCCCCGAAAGAATCAGCGTCGCGATCGCCTCCTGATCGAAACCCGTGGCCTTGCGCGACAGCTTGGCGCGGTGGCTCAGTTCCATGTTGGGCGAGTGGTAGCCCAGCCCCGCGAAGTGATGCTCGCGCAGCTTGGCCCAGGTGAGCTTTGCGTTGTTGCTGCCGAACAGCGGATGTCCCTTGCCGCAATAAAGCAGCATCGTCTCGTCGAACAGGTCGGCGTACACCAGGCTCTTGGAGGCGCGGTGCGCCGGGATGATGCCGATCTGGAAGTTGCCCTCGAGCACGCCCTGCTCGATGGCGTTGATGGAGCCCACGTGCACGGCCAGCCGCACTTCGGGCGCGATCTCGGTGAAGCGCGCGATGGCCTCGCCGATGCGCGCCTTCGGATTGGTGGCCGTCTTGTCGAACAGCGCCACGTCGAGCTGGCCGCCCATGCGGTTGTGGATGTCGTCGATGCTGCCGCGAAAGGCATCGACCGAGGCCAGCAGCCGCAGCGTCTCGTCATACACGCGCTGGCCCTCGGCCGTGAGCGCGAAACCCGCCCGCCCGCGCCGGCACAGCACCAGGCCGAGCCGCGTCTCCAGGTCTTTCACATGCCGGCTCACGGTGGAGGTGCCGATGTTGAGCTCCAGCTCGGCCGCCGCCATGCCGCCGCAGTCGACCACGCTCTTGAACACCTTGAGCAGGCGCAGGTCCATGTCGCTGAGCTGCCCCAATACGGCGCGGTTCCGGGCACTGTTTTGGGCTTTCGCCTTTACTTGCATGAAATGTCAAGTGAACATTGATATTGCGCCATTCTCCACACTGAAGGCTCTGCCAACAATGGGCACACCTCATTACCCTTCTGGAGCCCGCCTTGCGCGGGAAGCGCCATGACCCTTGCAACGCCCGCCATCGAACCGACGCCCGCCCTGCGCACCGACGCCGCCTGGCTCGACGCGCACTGGATGCCCTACACCGGCAACCGCAACTTCAAGGCCGACCCGCGCATGATCGTGGAGGCCAGGGGCGCCTACTTCACCGATGGCGACGGCCGCAAGATCTTCGACGGCCTCTCGGGCCTGTGGTGCTCAGGCCTGGGCCACGGCCGCCCCGAGATCACCGAGGCGGTGAGCCGCCAGATCGCCAAGCTCGACTACTCGCCCGCCTTCCAGTTCGGCCATCCGCTCTCGTTCGAGCTGGCCAACAGGATCAAGGAGCTCACGCCCGCGGGCCTGGACTACGTGTTCTTCACCGGCTCGGGCTCCGAAGCGGCCGACACCTCGCTCAAGATGGCGCGCGCCTACTGGCGCACCAAGGGCCTCGCCAGCAAGACGCGCCTGATCGGCCGCGAGAAGGGCTACCACGGCGTCAACTTCGGCGGCATCTCGGTGGGCGGCATCGCGGCCAACCGCAAGCTGTTCGGCCAGGCCGTGGAAGCGGACCACCTGCCGCACACGCAAATCGCGGCCAACGCCTTCACGCGCGGCATGTCCGAGAACGGCGCCGAACTGGCCGACCGCCTGCTCGACCTGATCGCGCTGCACGACGCCTCGAACATCGCGGCCGTGATCGTGGAGCCCTTCGCGGGCTCGGCCGGCGTGGTGATTCCGCCCAAGGGCTATCTGAAGCGCCTGCGCGACATCTGCACGGCCAACAACATCCTGCTGATCTTCGACGAGGTCATCACCGGCTTCGGCCGCTGCGGCGCGCTCACGGGCGCGGATGCCTTCGGCGTGACGCCCGACATCATGAACATCGCCAAGCAGGTGACCAACGGCGCGCAGCCGCTGGGCGCGGTGATCGCCAGCAAGGAGATCTACGACACCTTCATGGCGGCCGGCGGGCCCGACTACATGCTCGAATTCCCGCACGGCTACACCTACGGCGCGCACCCGGTGGCCTGCGCCGCCGGCATCGCGGCGCTCGACGTGCTGCAGAAGGAAGACATGATCGGCCGCGTGCAGGCGCTCGCACCGCACTTCGAGAACGCCGTGCACAGCCTCAAGGGCAGCAAGCACGTGACGGACATCCGCAACTACGGCCTGGCCGCGGGCCTGACGATTGCCGCGCTGCCGGGCGAGCCGGCGCGCCGCCCCTACGAGATCGCGATGAACTGCTGGAAGAAGGGCTTCTACGTGCGCTACGGCGGCGACACGATTCAGCTCGCGCCGCCGTTCATTGCCGAGAAGGCCGAGATCGACCGCCTCGTCAACGCACTGGGCGACGCGCTCGCAGAGACGGCCTGACGCACGGCGGGCGGGCAATGGACGGCTCTGCATAATGAGCCGGCCTCCATTTCCCGCCAGCTCCCGTGCAACAGATCGATCTTTCCTACGCGATCCGGCCCCGCCGCAGCGGATCGCGGCAGATCCGCAATCCGCTGATGCAGATCCTGCAGGCGGTGCGCGAGCACGGCTCCATCTCGGGCGCGTCGCGCGCGCTCGACCTGTCCTATCGCCACGTGTGGGGCGAGCTCAAGCACTGGGAGCAGGCGCTCGGCCATCCGCTGATACAGGGCGAGCAGGGCCAGCGCGCGCAGCTTTCCGAATTCGGCGACAAGCTGCTGTGGGCCGAGCGCCAGGCCCAGGCCCGGCTGGCACCGCAGATCGAGGCGCTGCACGCCGAACTCGAGCGCGCCTTTGCCCTCGCCTTCGACGACCGCACCCATGTGCTGAGCCTGCAGGCGAGCCACGACGACGCGCTCGCGCTGCTGCGCATGCATGCGGCGGGCACCGCGCAGCTGCACCTGGACATCCACTTCACCGGCAGCGTCGATGCGATCCGCGCGCTCAACCAGGGCCGCTGCGTGATGGCGGGCTTCCACACGCTGGAGCACCCGCCGCGCGGCTCGCTGGCGCAGCGCACCTACCAGCCGCTGCTCAAGCCCGGGCAGCACAAGCTGATCGGATTCGCGCGGCGCACGCAGGGCCTGCTCGTGGCGCCGGGCAACCCGCTCAACCTGCGCTCGCTGGCCGACGCGGCGCGGCTGCGCGCGCGCTACGTCAACCGGGCGATCGGCACCGGCACGCGCCTGCTGCTGGACGAACTGCTGGCACAGGCCGGGCTCGATGCCTCCGCGCTCGCGGGCTACGAACGCAGCGAAACCTCGCATGCCGCGGTCGCGCATGCCGTGGCGTCCGGGCAGGCCGATGCGGGGCTCGGGCTCGAGTCGGCCGCGCACGCCGAGGGGCTCGACTTCGTGCCGCTGGTGCGGGAGCGTTACCACCTGGCCTGCCTCAAGTCGGCGCTCGACCAGCCCGCCATGCAGGCGCTGGTGGCGGTGCTGCGCAGCCCGAGCTGGCAGCACCTGCTGGAGACGCTGCCCGGCTATGAGGCCGCGGCCAGCGGCGAAGTGCAGTCGCTGCGCGCGCTGCTGCCCTGGTGGACCTTCGCGCGCGAGAAGAAGGCACACCACGGGCCTTGAAGAGGCGCCCGGGCACATGGGTTAAGGTTGTGTCCATGACAGCTGCGGTGCACAGCGACATTCCCGCCCGTCTCGACCGCCTGCCCTGGTCGCGCTGGCACTGGCGCGTGGTGATTGCGCTCGGCGTGGCCTGGGTGCTCGACGGCCTCGAGGTGACGCTGGTCGGCTCGATCGGCGCCGTGCTCGAGCGGCCCGACACGCTGGGGCTCAGCGCCGGCGAGATCGGCTGGTCGGGCTCGGTCTACATCGCCGGGGCGGTGATCGGCGCCCTGCTCTTCGGCCGCCTGACCGACCGGCTCGGGCGCAAGAAGCTGTTCCTGGTCACGCTGGTGGTCTACACGCTGGGCACGCTGGCGACCGCGTTCTCGCCGAACTTCGCCTTCTTTGCGCTGTGCCGCTTCGTCACGGGCCTGGGCATCGGCGGCGAATACGCGGCCATCAACTCGGCCATCGACGAACTCATTCCGGCGCGGGTGCGCGGCCGCGTCAACCTCGCGATCAACGGCAGCTTCTGGATCGGCGCGGCGCTGGGGGCCGGGCTCAGCCTGGTGCTGCTCGATCCGCGCGTGATCGGCCCGGTGTGGGGCTGGCGCGCAGGCTTCGCGCTGGGCGCGGTGCTGGCGGTGGCCATCCTGCTGGTGCGGCGCGACGTGCCCGAGAGCCCGCGCTGGCTGATGTCGCGCGGCCGCTCCGACGAGGCGCTGCGCATCGTCGAGACCATCGAGGCCGAGGTCCGCGCGCAGCACGGTCCGCTGGCGCTGGCGGAAGGCCGCGTGGCCTACGGCGGCGGGCACCACCGCAGCCCGTCGATGCGCGAGGTGGCGCACGTGCTGCTGCGCCGCTATCGCGCGCGCAGCGTGGTCGCGGTGGCGCTGATGGTTTCGCAGGCCTTCTTCTACAACGCGATCTTCTTCACCTACGCGCTGGTGCTCACGCGCTTCTACGGCGTGGCCGAGGACAACGTGGCGCTCTACATCTTTCCGTTCGCGCTTGGCAACGTGCTGGGGCCGCTGCTGCTGGGTCCGCTGTTCGACAGCGTGGGCCGGCGCAGGATGATCGCGCTGACCTACGTGCTCGCGGGCGTCGGGCTCGCGTTCACCGGCTGGGCCTTCATGATGGGCTGGCTCGACGCGCGCAGCCAGGCGCTGTGCTGGTCGGCGGTGTTCTTCCTGGCCTCGGCCGCGGCGAGTTCGGCCTACCTCACGGTCAGCGAAGTGTTCCCGCTCGAGATGCGCGCCATGGCCATCGCGATCTTCTACGCCATCGGCATGGGCGCGGGCGGCTTCGCGGCGCCCGTGCTGTTCGGCGTATTGATCGAGACCGGCAGCCGGGGCGCGGTGATGGTGGGCTACGCGATCGGCGCCACGCTGGTCATCGTCGCGGGGCTGCTGGCGCTGCGCTATGCGGCCGATGCGGAGTGCAAGCCGCTGGAGGAAGTGGCGCCGCCGCTGTCGTCGGACCCACACCCTCGCTGAGCCATTCGGGAAACACCGCGGAACCGGCTTCGCCGGGCCGCTGGTGTTGCCCCCTTGAGGGGGAGGCGGCGACACGAAGTGCGCCGCTTCGGGGGTGAATCACAGACTACAGGTCCTGAAACCAAAAAATCCATCGTCGCGGCCCGGCAGTGCAAAGCTGCGGCGGCGCGGCGACCGCAGGCGCGAGCGGGTCGCGAACGAAGCGCCGCGCAGCACGCGCGCCTCGCCGAATGCGGGCACGGGATCGAACTCGCTGCCCGCGCTCCACGGATCGGCGCGAAAGCCGGGCCAGGGCCGCAGCGTGCCCGCGGTCCACTCGTGCACGTCGGCCCAGCGGAATCCGCGCCGCGCCGCCGTGTGCGCCGCAATCTCCCATTCGACCTCGGTTGCGATGCGCCGGCCGGCCCAGCGCGCCCAGGCATCGGCCTCCCACCAGCTCAGATGCACCGCGCTGTGGTGGCCGGCCGCACGCACGGTGGCACCAAAGCGGTGCTGCAGCACCGAACCGCCGGTGCCGTTGCGCGCGGCGCCGATCTGCTCGACATGGCGCGGCCCGCGGCGCCCTTCGATCTGCGAGGCCAGCCAGCGCCAGCCCTCCGGATGCCAGAATTCCTCGCGGTCGTAGCCGCCTTCGTCGACGAATTCGATGTACTGGTTCCAGGTCACGGGCTGGGCGTCGATCTCGAACTCGGGCACGTCGATCCGGTGCGCGCCCTGCTCCTGCGCGAAGGCGAATCCGCAGCCCTCGGGCAGGCCGAGCTCCCATTGCGTTGCCGGCAGCAGCAGCGGCTCGCGCGTGACGCCCGCGGGCGTCGGCTCGATGCCCAGGGGCAGCCCCAGCGTCTGCGCCATCACGATGAACTGCTCGCCGCGCAGGTCTTCATGGAAGAGCGCGAGGCGGTAGAAGTACAGGCCCGGATCGGTCTCGGCCGCATGCTCGAGCAGTTCGAGCGTGCTCTCCAGCGTTTCGAGCAGGTAGGCCTTGGTCTGGACCAGGTCCGGCAGGCCGGGCGACCAGCGCTGCGCGGGCGGTACCTGGGCCGGGTTCCACCAGTCGTCGGCGCCGGGCTCGATGGCGGCCAGCCGGGTCGGCCGCACCGGACAGTCGGCACCGAAGGCCCGCTGGGTGTTGCGCCCGATCCACCATTCGGCAAACCAGCCGATGTGCCCGGCCAGCCAGACCGGCGGCACCACGCCCGCATCGCCCGTGCGTTCCACCGCGAGCGCGGGCGAGCCCAGCGCCTCTTCGTAGAGCGACAACAGGTGCAGCGTATGGTTGCGCGCATCGATCAGGGCCAGCGAGAGCAGCTCGCGGCCGGCGCGCTGCATGTCGGGCGAATCGATGGAGTGCGGCAAGCCCGCGGGCAACAGGGGCGGCGGCGACGACGGCATGTTTCATTATCGCGAGCCGCCGTACCGTCGCGGCGCATTGCGCCCGTGCCTACGGGAATACACCGCCCGGCCCGGTCCGAAAACAGCTTCCGGCGCCGATAAAATCGCGCGTCCGCCGAAAGCCCCCGGACCGCCGCTCGCCGGCGTGACCCGGCCCGCTTCTGCATCCAAGCATCCATTTCCTCTCTGGAGAAGAGCATGAATTTCCTGCTCAGATTTTCGCGCGCGGTCGATTGGCTCAACGGCCAGATCGGCAAGTACGTGATCTGGCTCATCCTTGCGTCCACCGTGATCAGCGGCGTGAATGCCGTGGTCCGGAAGGTCTTCAATGTCAGTTCCAACGCCTATCTCGAAGTGCAGTGGTACTTGTTCGCCGCGTCCTTCCTGATCGCCGCGGGCTACACCCTCCTGAACCAGGAGCACGTGAAGATCGACGTGATCCTCAGCCGCCTCTCCAAGCGCGGCCAGATCTGGGTCGACATCATCGGCTTCGCCTTCTTCCTCACGCCGGTCTGCCTGGCCATCCTCTGGTATGGCATTCCGTTCTTCCTGCAGGGCTACCGCTCGGGCGAAATGTCGAACAACGCGGGCGGGCTGATCCGCTGGCCGATCTACGCCATGATCCCGCTGGGCTTCACGCTGCTGATGCTCCAGGGCTGGTCCGAACTCATCAAGCGCATCGCCTTCCTGCAGGGCCGCATCGACGACCCCACGCAGAAGCGCGAAGAGAAGACCGCCGAAGAAGAACTGGCCGAGTCGATCCGCCGGCTCGCCGAATCCAACGCCAAAGGCTGAGCGGTAGCACCCCATGGAATTCATTACGCAAAACTTCGCCCCGATCATGTTCGCGGGGCTGATCGTCTTCCTGCTGTTCGGCTTTCCGGTGGCATTCAGCCTCGGTGCCTGCGGCCTGTTCTTCGGCTTCCTGGGCGTGGAGCTCGGCCTGCTGCCCGAGGCACTGCTGCAGGCGCTGCCGCTTCGGGTGTTCGGCATCATGCAGAACGACACGCTGCTGGCCATTCCGTTCTTCACGCTCATGGGGCTGATCCTCGAGCGAAGCGGCATGGCCGAAGACCTGCTCGACTCGATCGGCCAGCTCTTCGGGCCCGTGCGCGGCGGCCTGGCGCTGGCCGTGATCTTCGTGGGTGCGCTGCTCGCCGCAACCACCGGCGTGGTGGCGGCCTCGGTCATCTCGATGGGCCTGATCTCGCTGCCGATCATGCTGCGCTACGGCTACGACCGGCGGCTTGCCTCGGGGGTGATCGCGGCCTCGGGCACGCTGGCGCAGATCATTCCGCCCTCGCTGGTGCTGATCATCATGGCCGACCAGCTCGGCCGCAGCGTCGGCGACATGTACAAGGGCGCGTTCGTGCCCGGCTTCATGCTGACCGCCATGTACGCGGGCTACGTGATCCTCTTGGCCATCTTCAAGCCCAAGTGGGTGCCGGCCCTGCCGCTCGAGGCGCGCACCTTCCGCGAGCCGAGCGGCAGCAGCGGCCTGCCGTCGCTGCTGGTGCTGACCATCGTTGCCACCGCGGCGGCCGTGTTCTTTGCCGAGCACATCGCCGACGTCCATACCTGGTGGACCGGCGAGCCCGTGACCAGCGTGGCCACCGACGAAACCATCGTGGTGTCGATGTGCGTCGGCGTGATGCTGGCCTTCCTGATCGCCGTGGCCAACCGGCTGCTGCGGCTGCGGCTGCTGTCGCGCATTGCCGAGCGCGTGACCTTCGTGCTGATCCCGCCGCTGCTGCTGATCTTCCTGGTGCTGGGCACCATTTTCCTGGGCGTGGCAACGCCCACCGAAGGCGGCGCCATGGGTGCGCTCGGGGCCTTCATCATGGCCATGGTGCGCGGGCGCCTGAGCATGGCCCTGCTCAAGCAGGCGCTCAACACCACCACCAAGCTTTCCTGCTTCGTGGTGTTCATCCTGATCGGCTCGACCATCTTCAGCCTGGTGTTCCAGGGCGTGGACGGACCGCGCTGGGTGGAGCATCTGCTGACCGGCATGCCCGGCGGCCAGCTCGGCTTCCTGATCCTGGTGAACGTGCTGATCTTCTTCCTGGCGTTCTTCCTCGACTTCTTCGAACTCTCGTTCATCGTCGTGCCGCTGCTGGCTCCGGTGGCGCACAAGCTCGGCATCGACCTGATCTGGTTCGGCGTGCTGCTGGCCGTGAACATGCAGACCTCGTTCATGCACCCGCCCTTCGGCTTCGCACTGTTCTACCTGCGCAGCGTGGCGCCCACCAAGGCCTACAACGACAAGGTCACGAACGAACGGATCGAACCCGTCACCACCATGCAGATCTACTGGGGGGCGGTGCCCTTCGTGCTGATCCAGATCATCATGGTCGGCCTGATCATCGCGTTCCCGGCCATCGTCTCGAGCGGACTCGACAAGGAGGTCGCCGTCGACCTCGACAAGATCGGCGCCGAGATGCAGGCCAACATGCCCAAGGACGATTCGCAGCCCGCACCCGAGCCGCAGCCGGACGCCTCGGCACCGGCCGGCGGCGAAGCGCCCGCTGCGCCATCGGCCGCGGAAGACGATCCGATGAAGGCCATGCAGGAACAGCTCGACCGGGACGCCGGCAAGAAATAGTCCGGCCGCTGCTGCCGCGGGCCCTGCGGGGCCCGCCCGCCCGGCCCTCTGTTCTCGCGACTCAAAAAAAAGCCCCGCGATGCGGGGCTTTTTGCTGGCCGGATGAACTCCGGATCAGAGCTTGAGCGTCGACATGAACGAGTCGAAGCGCGATTCCGCAAAACGGAACCAGAGCACCTGGTCGCGCTGGAAGCTGCGGAAGTCGGCGTAGATCTTCTTCCACTCGGGGCTCTTGGCGTCGTTCTCGGCATACACCTCGAGCGAAGCCTTGTAGGCGGCGTCCATCATGGCTTGCGAGAACGGCAGCACCTTGGTCTTGGCAGCCACCAGCTGCTTGAGCGCGATGGGGTTCAGCGCGTCGTACTTGGCGAGCATGTCCGACGAAGCCACAGCCGCGGCGGCTTCCACGATGGCCTTGTTCTCGGCCGAGAGGCCGTCGAGCGCCTTCTGATTGATGAAGAAGTCCACTTCCGGACCACCTTCCCACCAGCCGGGGTAGTAGTAGAACGGCGCCACCTTGTTGAAGCCGAGCTTCTGGTCGTCGTACGGTCCCACCCACTCTGCGGCATCGATGGTGCCCTTTTCGAGCGCCTGGTAGATCTCGCCGCCCGGCAGGCTTTGCGGCACGGCACCCAGCTTGGTCATCACGTCGCCGATCAGGCCGCCGCCCAGGCGCATCTTCATGCCCTTGAAATCCGCCACGGACTTGATCTCCTTCCGGAACCAGCCACCCATCTGGCAGCCCGTGTTGCCGCCCGCGAAGCTCACCATGTTGTACTTGGCGTAGAACTCGTTCATGAGCTTGCGGCCGTTGCCGTGCATCATCCACGCGTTCATCTGGCGCGAATTCAGGCCGAACGGAATGGCCGATCCCAGCGCGAACGCGGGGTTCTTGCCGTAGAAGTAATAGGGCACGGTGTGGCACATCTCGACCGAACCGTTCTGCACGCCGTCCACCACGCCGAAGGGAGGCATCAGCTCGCCGCCCGCATGGACCGAGATTTCGAACTTGCCGCCCGACATGGCCTTGACCGCCTTGGCGAAGACTTCCGCGCCGCCATAGATGGTGTCGAGCGACTTGGGAAAACTCGATGCCAGGCGCCAGCGGACGGCCGCCTGCGCATGAACTGCGGGCGCAATGCCGGCGGCCAGAACGCCGGCGATGCCGGCGTTTTTGATGAGGGAACGACGATCCATTGAATTCACTCCGAGTGCATTGGAAAAAACGAAACGCGGCTTGTGGCCGCGTCGACGACTTTTGTGAGTCTTTGTTATTGTAAAAAACGCTTACACGCGCCCGGCCGGGGTTTACCCTGCGACGCCCCCGAAGCGCTGCGCGATCGAGGCTCCAATGCCGGCGGCGTCGAGACCGATGGAAGCGAGCAATTTGCCCGGGTCGCCATGTTCGATGAACCGATCCGGCAGGCCCAGCTGCAGCACGGGCTTTTGCACGTTGGCGGCCTGCAGCGCCTCGAGCACCGCACTGCCCGCGCCGCCCATGACGGCCCCCTCTTCAAGCGTGACGATGGCCTCGTGCGTGCCCGCCACCTGCAGCAGCAGTTCGACGTCGAGCGGCTTGGCCCAGCGCATGTTGACCACCGTGGCGTCGAGCGATTCGGCCGCCGCGAGCGCCGGATACAGCAGGGTGCCGAACGCGAGGATGGCGATGCGCCGGCCCTCGCGGCGCACCTCGCCCTTGCCGAAGGGCAGCGCGTCGAGCGCGAGGTGCGGCACCACACCGGCGCCGGCCCCGCGCGGATAGCGCACGGCCACCGGGTGGTTCTGCTCGTAGGCGCTCGACAGCAGTTGCCGGCACTCGCGCTCGTCGGCCGGGCAGGCAATGCTCATGTTGGGAATGCAGCGCAGGAACGGGATGTCGTAGGCGCCCGCGTGCGTGGCGCCGTCGGCGCCCACGAGGCCGGCGCGGTCGAGTGCGAACACCACCGGCAGGTTCTGGATCGCGACGTCGTGGATCAGCTGGTCATAGGCGCGCTGCAGGAAGGTCGAATAGATCGCCACCACCGGCTTCAGGCCCTCGCAGGCCAGGCCCGCCGCGAAGGTGACGGCATGCTGCTCGGCAATGCCGACGTCGTAGTAGCGGTCGGGAAAGCGCTGCTCGAACTCGACCAGCCCCGAGCCTTCGCGCATGGCCGGCGTGATACCCACCAGCCGGCCGTCGTGCGCCGCCATGTCGCACAGCCACTGGCCGAAGACCTGCGTGAAGGTCTGCTTGGCCACCGCCGTGGACTTGACCAGCCCCACCTGCGGATCGAACTTGCCGGGCCCGTGGTAGGCCACCGGGTCGGCCTCGGCCAGCTTGTAGCCCTGGCCCTTCTTGGTGACCACGTGCAGGAACTGCGGGCCGTCCAGGTGCTTGAGGTTCTCGAGCGTGGGCACCAGCGAATCGAGGTCGTGGCCGTCGATGGGGCCGACGTAGTTGAAGCCGAACTGCTCGAACAGCGTGGCCGGCACCACCATGCCCTTGGCATGCTGCTCGAAGCGCTTGGCCAGTTCGAACAGCGGCGGCGCGGCGCGCAGCACGCTCTTGCCGACGTTCTTGGCAGCGGCGTAGAAGTTGCCGCTCATGAGCTGCGCGAGGTAGCGGTTGAGCGCGCCCACGGGCGGGCTGATCGACATGTCGTTGTCGTTCAGGATCACCAGCAGCTTGCAGTCGCACACGCCGGCGTTGTTGAGCGCCTCGAAGGCCATGCCGGCCGTGAGCGCACCGTCGCCGATGATGGCCACGGAATGGCGGTCCTCGCCCTTCTGCTTGGCCGCCATCGCCATGCCGAGCGCGGCCGAGATGCTGGTCGAGGAGTGCGCCGTGCCGAAGGTGTCGTATTCGCTCTCGCTGCGCTGCGGAAAGCCCGAGATGCCGCCGATCTGCCGCAGCGTGGGCATGCGCTCGCGCCGGCCCGTGAGGATCTTGTGCGGATAGGTCTGGTGGCCCACGTCCCACACCAGGCGGTCGTGCGGCGTGTTGAACACATGGTGCAGCGCGACCGTGAGCTCGACGGTGCCGAGGTTCGAGCTCAGGTGGCCGCCGGTGCGCGAGACGTTGTCGAGCACGCAGGCGCGCACCTCGGCCGCCAGCTGCTTGAGCTGGGCGCGGTCGTAGTGGCGGATCGGCGATGGATCGTGAAGCGTGGGAAGCAGCGCAGCCATGGGAACGTCGTGGGTCTTCTTGTCCATCTGTGAGTTGTTCATCGGTCGCGGTCGACGACCATGTGGGCCAGCGCGCGCAAGGCCGAAGTGTCGGCCAGGCCGCTGCGGTCCAGCGCCGCGAGCGACTCGGCCAGCAGCTGCCTTGCCTGCGCACGCGCACCGTCCAGGCCCCACAGCGAAACATAGGTGGGCTTGTCGGCGGCCGCATCCTTGCCGGCCGTCTTGCCGAGGGTCTGCGAATCGGCCGTGACGTCGAGGATGTCGTCGACCACCTGGAACGCCAGGCCGATGGCGGCGCCATAGTCGCGCAGCGCGGCCAGCGCCGCGGGCGCCACGGCGCCGGCGCAGGCCGCGCCCATCTCGACGCTGCCCTGCAGCAGCGCGCCGGTCTTCAGGCGGTGCATTTCACGCAGCTGCGCTTCGTCCAGCGCCAGGCCCACGCTGGCCAGGTCGATGGCCTGCCCGCCCGCCATGCCCTGGCTGCCCGCGGCGCGCGCGAGCAGCCGGCACAGCGTGGCCTGGATCGATGCGGGAATCTCGTCGCCATCGGGCGTGAGCAGTTCGAAGGCCAGCGCCTGCAGCGCATCGCCGGCCAGCAGCGCGTCGGCTTCGCCGAACTTCACGTGCACCGTGGGCTTGCCGCGCCGCAGCACGTCGTTGTCCATGCTCGGCAGGTCGTCGTGCACCAGCGAGTAGGCGTGGATCAGTTCGGTTGCGCAGGCCGCGCGCAGTGCCGCAGCCGCATTGCCGCCGACCGCCTCGCTCGCGGCCAGCACCAGCAGCGGCCGCAGCCGCTTGCCGCCGTCGAGCACGGCATAGCGCATGGCATCGCCAAGCAGCACCGGCGCATCGACGCCGACCCAGCGCGACAGCGCCGCCTCGACGCGCGCCAGGTGCGGGTCGCTCCAGCTGGCCAGGCGCGCGGCGTCCCAGTCGGCCACGTTAACCGCGCTCATTCGGCGGTCCAGGGCTTGAGGCTGCCCGCATCGAGCACCTTGATCTGGTCTTCGACCGCCTGGAGCTTTTCGCGGCAGAAGGCAAGCAGCGCCGCGCCGCGCTGGTAGCTGCCGAGCAGCTGGTCGAGCGGCAATTGGCCCGACTCGAGTTCTGCAACCAATTGTTCCAACTCCTGGAGCCCGGCTTCGTAGCTGGCCGGCAGCGGCCCCGTATCGGGCGTGGCGGCCGGGCTGGACGTGGCGGAAGAAGGGACCTTGGGCATGCGAGGGAGCGAGTGTGAAACCGCGCATTTTAGGACGGGGAAGCAAACGGGCGCCGGCATGCGGCAAGCCATGGGCACTGCACTGCCCCCTTGGGTACAATCCGAGGTTCCCATGCCGGCCAACCCGGCACAACTCTTCGGGCCGTCGCCCTCCAGACGGCGCCTTCCGTCTTTTCTTTTTTCTCCCTGTGGGGAGCTTGGTCAGGTCCTCCATGTCTGATTTAAGTCTTCAACTGCAGCAGGCCACGAGCCAACTTCCAGTTTCCGCGTACTTCGACGAGTCGCTCTACGCGCGCGAAATGCAAACGCTGTTCGCGCAAGGTCCGCGCTATGTGGGCCACCGGCTGGCCGTGCCCGAGCCCGGCAACTTCCATACGCTGCCGCAGGAGCACCAGGGCCGCGCGCTGGTGCACACGCCAAAGGGCGTGGAGCTCATCTCCAACGTGTGCCGCCACCGCCAGGCGCTCATCCTGCAGGGCCGCGGCCAGCTCGACAGCCAGGCCGGCGGCAACATCGTGTGCCCGCTGCACCGCTGGACCTATGCGGCAAGCGACGCGCGCACCACCGGCACGCTGATCGGCGCACCGCACTTCCAGCAGGACCCCTGCCTCAACCTGCACAACTATCCGCTCACCGAGTGGAACGGCCTGCTGTTCGAGCGCGGCCCCGATGGCGCGGGGCGCGACGTGGCGGCCGACATGGCCGAACTCGGCCCGCGCGCCGACCTCGACTTCACGGGCTATGCGCTCGACCGCGTCGAACTGCACGAGTGCAACTACAACTGGAAGACCTTCATCGAGGTCTACCTGGAGGACTACCACGTCGGCCCGTTCCACCCGGGCCTGGGCAGCTTCGTCACCTGCGACGACCTGCGCTGGGAGTTCAACCGCAACTTCTCGGTGCAGACCGTGGGCGTGGCCAACCGGCTCGGCCGCGCGGGCAGCCCGATCTACCAGAAGTGGCAGGAGCAGCTGCTCAAGTACCGCGAAGGCAAGCCGCCCAAGTACGGCGCCATCTGGCTCACCTACTATCCGCACGTGATGATCGAGTGGTATCCGCATGTGCTCACCGTGTCGACGCTGCATCCGGTGAGCCCCACGAAGACGCTCAACATGGTGGAGTTCTTCTACCCCGAGGAAATCGTGGCCTTCGAGCGCGAATTCGTCGAGGCCCAGCAGGCCGCCTACATGGAGACCTGCGTGGAGGACGACGAGATCGCCGAGCGCATGGACGCCGGCCGGCGCGCGCTCATGCTGCGCGGCGACGACGAGAGCGGCCCCTACCAGAGCCCGATGGAAGACGGCATGCAGCAGTTCCACGAGTGGTACCGCAGCGCAATGCAGAACAACGCCTGAGCCGAACACAGTGCAAGCGCTCTGGATGGTGCTCGGCGCCTTTTTGTTCGCCACCATGAGCGTGGTCGTGAAGATCGCCTCGGCCTGGTTCAACAGCGGCGAGATGGTGCTCGGGCGCGGCCTGATCGGCATCGTGTTCCTGTGGTTTCTCGCGCGCAACCGCGGCGTCTCCATGGCCACCCGCTACCCCGGCATGCACGCCTGGCGCAGCACCATCGGCGTGGTGTCGCTGGGTGCGTGGTTCTACGCCATTGCCCACATGCCGCTGGCCACGGCCGTCACGCTCAACTACATGAGCAGCGTGTGGATCGCGGCCTTCCTGGTCGGCGGCGCGCTGCTGGCCTGGGTGCCGGTGCCGGGGCGCGACGGCCGCATCGAGCGCCCGCCGCTGCAGGGCACGCTCGCGCTGACCGTGCTCGCGGGCTTCGTCGGCGTGGTGCTGATGCTCAAGCCCACGGTCAGCGGCAGCGACGGCTTCGCGGGAATGCTGGGCCTGCTGTCGGGCCTCACGGCCGCCTTCGCCTACATGCAGGTGGTGGCGCTGTCGCGCATCGGCGAGCCGGAGCTGCGCACGGTGTTCTATTTCGCGGTGGGCTCCGCGGTGGCAGGCGCCTTTGCCACGGCGGCCACGGGGTTTTCGGGCGGAGGCTCCTGGACGTGGCAGCATGCGCTGTGGCTGCTGCCGATCGGCCTGCTGGCCGCCCTCGGGCAGCTGTGCATGACGCGCGCCTACGCCACGGCCAAGACGCAGGCCGGCACGCTCGTGGTGGCCAACCTGCAGTACTCCGGCATCATCTTTGCGGCGTTGTACAGCGTGGTGCTGTTCGACGACCGCATCGACGCCGCCGGCTGGACCGGCATGGCGCTCATCATCGTGAGCGGCATCGCGGCCACCGTGCTGCGCCAGCGCGCAGTGCCCAAGGCGCCGGCCGAAGAACACTGATCCGCATCGACCCTCATCGACAACGAAGGAACCCCGCCATGTACACCACCCTCCTCAGCGTCGAACAACTCCAGCAGTTGCAGTCCGGCGACGCGCCCCACATGGTGTTCGACTGCAGCTTCGATCTCATGAAGCCCGAAGCCGGCGCGCAGCAATATGCCGCCGCCCACATTCCGGGCGCGGTGTATGCGAACCTCGACACCGACTTGAGCGCCAAGCACGGCGTGCCGGGCGCCCAGGGCGAAGTGGTCATCGCGCAGGAAGACGGCGTGCCGGCCTCGGGCGGACGCCATCCGCTGCCCAGCCGCGAAAAATTCGCGGCCTGGCTGTCGAGCATCGGCTTTTCCAACGACATGCAGGCCGTGGTGTACGACCGCAACGGCGCCAACTACTGCGGCCGGCTCTGGTGGATGCTCAAGTGGATGGGCCACGACGCGGTGGCCGTGCTCGACGGCGGCCTGCAGGCCTGGCAGGCCGCGGGCGGCGAAGTCACGAACCGCGAAGAGCCCGCGCACTTCCAGTCGAACTTTGTGATGGGCGAGCCGCTGGTGGAACTGGTGACCACCGACGTCGTGGCGCGCCGGCTCGGCCAGCCTGACCAGAACCTGATCGACGCGCGTGCCGCTGCGCGTTATCGCGGAGAGGTGGAACCTCTGGACCCGATTGCGGGTCACATCCCCGGGGCTGTGAACCGGCCCTTCGCCGAGAACCTCGGCCCCGACGGCAAGTTCAAGCCGGCATCGCAACTGCGTGCCGAGTTCGAAGCGCTGCTCGCGGGACGCGACCCGGCGACGGTCGTCCACCATTGCGGCAGCGGCGTGAGCGCTGTGCCCAACCTGCTTGCGATGCAGATCGCGGGCCTTGGGACGACCGCGCTCTATGCCGGCAGCTGGAGCGAATGGAGCAACACGCCGGGGCTGCCGACCCGGCAAGGCGCAGAACCATGAGCAAGACCCGACTTCGACGCATTTCATCCGGCTTCGCTTTGGCCGCGGCACTGTTCGCAGCCCCCTTTCTTTCCGCCCAGGCGCAGCAGCAGCATGCGCACGTGCATGGGCAACTCAAGCTCGACGTGGCGGTCGACGGGCCCACGGTGGTGATCGACATGGAATCCCCGCTCGACAACATCGTCGGCTTCGAGCGCGCGCCCAAGACCGATGCCGAGAAGAAGACCGCCGAAGACGCCATCGCCCAGCTGCGCGCAGCCGACAAGCTCTTTGCCATCGACCCGGCCGCCAACTGCAAGCTCGGCCCGGTCGAGCTGCGCTCCAGCGCACTGGGCCTGGGCAACCCCGACCCGGGCGAGCCCGCGGGCCACGCCGACCTCGACGCCACCATTTCGTTCAACTGCACCCATGCGGCCGCAGCAAAGTTCATCGACGTGAATCTTTTCTCCGCCTTCAAGGGCACGCGCCAGATCGATGTGCAGATTGCGACTGCCCAAGGCCAGTCCAAGCGCCAGCTCAAGCGCCCGGCCGGTGCGCAAGCTACCCAGCCCGTTCGCCTGAACCTGGGCAAGTGACGCCGTGAGCACCGTCCCCCCGGGCGAGGCCGCGCCGCCGCTGCGCGTGGTGCTCGCCGCCGAAGGGCTGCGCTTCTCGTGGCCCGGCACGCCAAGGCCGTGCATCGACATCGAGGCCTTGCGCATCACCGCGGGCGAGGCGGTCTTCCTGCACGGGCCGAGCGGCTGCGGCAAGAGCACGCTGCTGTCGCTGCTGGCCGGCGTGCTGGTGGCGGACGAAGGCCGCGTCATGCTGCTGGGGCACGACTGGTCGCAGCTCTCGGGCGCCGCGCGCGACCGCTGCCGCGTCGCGCATGTCGGCTACATCTTCCAGCAGTTCAACCTGCTGCCGTATTTGAGCGTGCTCGACAACGTGCTGCTGCCCTGCCGCTTCTCACAGCGGCGCGAATCCCAGGCCGCGCGCGGCGGCAGCGCGCGCGAAGAGGCCGAACACCTGCTCGAGCAGATGGGCCTCGACCACAACCTCTGGAAGCGGCAGGCAATGCAGCTCTCGGTGGGCCAGCAGCAGCGCGTGGCCGCGGCGCGCGCGCTCATTGGCCAGCCCGAGGTGGTGATTGCCGACGAACCCACCTCCGCGCTCGACGAAGACCGGCGCGAAGCCTTCCTCGACGTGCTGCTGACGGCCTGCGCAGTCAACAACAGCGCACTCGTCTTCGTGAGCCACGACCAGCGCATTGCGCAGCGCTTTGCGCGGCATGTGCTGCTGCCCGAGATCAACCGCGCGGCGCCTGCCGCCATGGCGGCGGACGCGTGAGATGAAGGCGCTCTTTTCCATTGCCTGGCGCAGTGCCTGGAACCGGCGTTTCACGCTGGCGCTCACGGTGTTCTCGATCGCGCTGTCGACCTTCCTCCTGCTCGGCGTCGAGCGCATCCGCACCGAGCTGCGCGAGAACTTCGCCTCGTCCGTCTCGGGCACCGACCTGATCGTGGGCGCGCGCACCGGCGCCACGCAGTTGCTGCTGTACTCGGTGTTCCGCATCGGCGCGGCCACCAACAACATTTCATGGAAGAGCGTGCAGGCGCTGGCCGCGCACCCCGGCGTCGACTGGGTGGTGCCGCTTTCGCTGGGCGATTCGCACCGCGGCTTCGCGGTGCTCGCCACCTCGCCCGAATACTTCACGCGCTTTCGCTACGGCAACCGCCAGCCGCTCGCGCTGCGCGAGGGCAAGCCCTTCAGCGCGCTGTTCGATGCGGTGGTGGGCGCCGAAGTGGCCGACAAGCTCGGCTACCACGTCGGTCAGAGGATCACGCTCGCGCACGGCAGCGGCGAACTCAACGCGTCCGAGCATGCCGACAAGCCCTTCACCGTGGTGGGCGTGCTCGCGCGCACCGGCACGCCGGTCGACCGCACGGTGCACATCGGCCTCGAGGCGATGGAAGCGATCCATCTCGAGTGGGTGGGCGGCGCGCCGATGCCGGGCGTGAAGATCCCGGCCGAGCAGGTGCGCAAGTTCGATCTCACGCCCAAGAACGTGACGGCCGCGCTCGTGGGCCTGAAGAACCGTTCCGCCGTGTTCGGCGTGCAGCGCTGGATTTCCACCTACACCGGCGAGCCGCTGATGGCCATCCTGCCGGGCGTGGCGCTCGACGAGCTGTGGAGCGTGATCGGCATCGGCGAGAACGCCCTGCTGCTGATGTCGGCACTGGTCGCGCTCGTGAGCCTTGCGGGCCTGGTCTCGGTGGTGATGGCCGGGCTCAACGAAAGGCGGCGCGAGCTGGCCGTGCTGCGCGCCGTGGGCGCCGGCCTGCGCCATGTGCTGGCGCTGCTTGCGCTCGAAGGCGCCATGGTCACAGTGCTGGGCGTGGCCTTCGGCGTGCTGATGGCGGTGCTCGGCATCGCCCTGCTCGCGCCATGGCTGCAGGCGCAGTTCGGGCTGACATTGACCCTTTCGCCACCTACACTGAACGAATGGCTGCTGATGGCGAGCCTGCTGGTCGCGGGTTGGCTGGCGAGCCTCTTGCCCGGCATCCGGGCCTACCGACTCTCTCTTGCCGACGGCCTCTCACCGAGGATTTGAACCATGCGCATCGCAAAGAAGAACCCCACGATCAAGGCTTTCACGCGGCTTTCGATGCTGCTGGCCGGCGCCGGCCTGGCCGCCGCCACATGGGCCGCCGAGCCGGCGCCCAAGGACACGACCGCATCGAACCCGCTCGGCGGAAAGGCCGCACCTGCCGCACCTGCCGCAGCGGCCAAGGCCGCGCCGGGCCAGCCGCGCCAGATCACCTGGGAAGAACTCGTGCCCAAGGACTGGGACCCGGCCAAGGAATTCAAGGGCATGGACCTGAGCGCGCTCAACGACGGCGACCCGCGCGCCAACGAGCTGCTCATGAAAATGCAGGAAGTGTCGAACAACGCGCCGACCAACCCGGCCATGAACGGCGCGGACATCAAGATCCCGGGTTTCATCGTGCCGCTCGAGGAAGCCAAGGGCGAAGTCACCGAGTTCCTGCTCGTGCCTTACTTCGGCGCCTGCATCCATACGCCGCCGCCGCCGGCCAACCAGATCCTGCATGTGGTCACGCCCAAGGGCGCCAAGTTCCGCGCCATGGACACCGTGTGGGTCACCGGCAAGCTGCAGACCCTGCGCAATGATTCGATGATGGGCGTGAGCGGCTACCACGTGAACGCAACGAGCGTCAGCAAATACACGGGCGGGGCCAAGTAGGGTTTCTGGCGACTTGTGGTTCTGCGCCGACAGCACAGGCGGCGCAACACCGACACAGACCGTTGCATCGACGATGCACGCTGGCGTCGTCGCTACAGGTAGCGCGCCGTTGAAGAGTTTCGAAGGCGTGACTTCTGCGCCCACAGGAACTCCAGATGACAACATCACTGCGCCGCACACCGCTCGCGCGGCTCCTGACGATCTCGCTGTGCACCGGCGCGCTCGCCATCGCTGGCTGCAACAGGACCGACACGCCTTCGGTGCCGGCACCCGCGCCCTCGCCTCCAGCGGCTGCGGCGTCCACACCAGCGCCGGCTGCCCCCGCACCCGCGGCCTACACGCCGCCCCCGGCCGAGCAGCTCTACCAGCTGGTCGCACCCGTCGCGCTGTACCCCGACAAGCTGGTGGCGCAAGTGCTGGCCGGCGCCACCTATCCCGAGCAGATCACTGCGGCGCACGGCTGGCTCGTGCAGAACGCGGCCTTGAAGGGCGGCGCGCTCGCCGACGCGGCCAACCAGCAGCCCTGGGACCCGAGCGTCAAGGCGCTCACCGCATTCCGCCCGGTGCTGGACCAGATGGCCGGCAACATCGCGTGGACCGAAGCGCTGGGGCAGGCCTACTACAACGATCCGGCCGACGTGATGAACGCGATCCAGGTCATGCGCCAGCGCGCATCGGCGGCGGGCCGGCTCAAGAACAACGACAAGCTGCGCGTGGCCAGCGCCGCCACACCGCGCAACTACGCACCGGCGCCTGACATGCAGCCCGTCTACGCGGGCCCCGCCGTGGTCGAGCCGCCGCCGCAGTTCATCACCATCGAGCCCGCACAGCCCGACGTGGTCTACGTACCGAGCTACGACCCGCAGCGCATCTACGGCGAACCCGTGCCCGTGTACCCCGGCTATGCGTACACCCCGCCCGTCGAGGTTGCGCCTGGCTACAGCCGCGGCCAGGTGGCGGCGGCAGGCGCGTTCACCTTCGGGCTCGGCGTGGTCGTGGGCGCCGCGCTCCAGCGGCACGACTGGGGCTGGCGCTCCTGGGATGTGAACTGGGGTGCGCCGCGCTACCGTGACCGCGATAGCGATCGCGACCGCGCGGTGCCGCCGGCCTATGCGCGGCCTGCCGTGATCTACAACAACAGCACCTACATCTCGCGTTCGACGACCGTGGTCAACAACGTGCGCAATGTCTACAACAACGCACCGCGCAGCCTGCCGCCAGGCGCTCCCGCGCCCAATTTCGCGGCCGCGCCGAGCCTGCCCCCGCCACAGAACGCCCAGTTCGCGCAGCAACAGCAACAACAACGGGAGCAGCAGGCACGGCAGCAGCAAGTCTTCATGCGCCAGCAGCAGGAACAGCAGCAAGCCGCGCAACAAGCCCAGCAGTTGCAGGCCCGCCAGCGCCAGCAGGAACAGCAAGAACGGCAGGCGCAACGACAGGCACGGCAGCAGGCACACAACGCGCCCACGCAGGCGCCGCAGGCCTTGCTTCAACAACAGCAGCAGGACCAGGCACGGCGGCAGCAGGCGGCCCAGCAGCAACAGGCGCGCGCCGCCAGCCAGCAGGCTCAACAACAGCAGCAGGCCATGCAGGAGCGCCAGCAGCAAAGGCAGTCGGCACAGCAGGAGCAATCGCGGCGCCAGCAGGCACAGCAGCAGCAAGCCCAGCAACAAGCCCGCGTGCTCCAGCAGCAGCAGGCGCAGCAGCAACAGATGCAGCGGCAGCAGGCGCAGCAACATGCCCGCCAGCAGCAGCAAGAGCAGATGCACCGGCAGCAGGAACAGCAGGCGCAAGCCGCGCGCCAGCAACAACAACAGGCGATGCAGCAGCAGCGCCAACAGCAACAGGCCCAGCTCCACCAACAACAGCAGCAGCAACAGGCGGCCCAGCGCCAACAGCAGGCCCAGCAGCATGCGGCCGCAGCCGCAGCCGCCCATCGCCGGCCACCCGGCCGCCCCGGCGAACCTCCCAAGGATCAACCCTGAGAAGCAGCGCCGCGGCGCGCGCTGCTATTGCTTGCCGATTTCGGTCAGCAGCCGGGTGACGAGATAAAGGCGCGGCACGATCGAGTCGACCTCGATGTATTCGTCGCGCGCGTGATAGCCGAAGCCCGCCAGGCCGAAGCTCTCGACCACGGTGGCCTTGCCGGAGCGGCCTGCATAGCCGGCATCGGTGCCGCCGCCGGTCATTGGCGTGAGCGCGAGCTCGCGATCGATCTCCTTGTAGATGGCCTGCGCCTTCTCGCCCAGCGCGCGGCCCTTCTCGCCCGCCACGAAAGCCGGACGGCCCACTTCCACCTTGAGCGTGGTCTCGGTGTCGGGCACCAGCTTGCCGCTCGCGATCTTCGCCTGCAGCGCGGCTTCGAGCTTCTTCTCGGCGCCAGGCTGCGTGATGCGGATGTCGCCGAGCGCCTGCGCCTTTTCGGTGATCTGGTTGATCGGCCCGGTGGCGCGAGCCACGGTCCAGTTGAGTGCGACGCCGGGAATGTCCTTTGCCACGTCGCGGGTCTGCAGCAGCTGGTACGACAGCTCGTACAGGGCGTTGCGGCCCAGCTCGGGTGCAGCACCTGCATGCGATGCGCGGCCCTTCACATCGAGCGTGGCCTGCGCGATGCCGGCCGCGCCCAGCAGCAGCGATTCGCCCTTGGCCACCGACTTGGCCGCGGTGGGCTCGAAGGACAGCACCGTGTCGTGCTGATCGGCCATGGTTGCGATGAGTTCGCCGGAGCCGACCGAGCCCACCTCTTCGTCGGGGTTCATGAGCACCGTGAGCGTGTCGTAGTCGCGCCAGCCCGCGTCGGCCAGGATCTTCAGCGAAGCCATCATCACCGCGAGTCCGCCCTTGTCGTCCGCGATGCCCGGTCCGTAGATGCGCTTGCCGTCGACCTTGTAGGGCTGGCTGTTCAGGATGCCGGCGGCGTACACCGTGTCCATGTGGCCCTGCAGCATGATCTTGCGCTTGCCGGTTCCCTTGAGGGTGCCGATGACGATGTCGGCGCCCGCACCGGATGTGGCCTTGCGCCGCTCGGTCTTGAAGCCGGCGGCCTTCAGGCGCGCTTCCACCACGTCGGCCATCTTGAGCAGGCCGTCGACGTTGAGGCTGCCCGACTCGATCAGCACCATTTCCTTGAGGTTGTCGATCACCGCGGGCTGCGCCTTTTCAGCGGCGGCGAGCAGCTTGGCATCGGGCGCGGCATGCGCGGCGGCGGCGGCACCGAACACGAGGCCGCAGGCCAGTGCAATGGAGCGCAGGGCGAAGAAAGGCGAGGAGCGCATGGTCATGAAGGTTCTCTTTGTTGGAGTGGATGGCGGGCGCCAGCATAGCGAGCCGAAGCGCGGCGCGCTGCAAATCGGCGACAGTGCCATGGCGGCCCCATGCGGTAGCGCTTCGCGCCGCTAGCCGCTGCTGCGGCCGAGCCGCAAGGAAGGCAGCAGGCACAGCGCGGCACAGGTCGCGCCGGCACCCACGAGGAAAGCTGCCGTGATCCCGAGCCACTGCGTCGCAATGCCGACCGCGGGTCCGGTCACCCCCATTGCGATGTCCGCAAACGCAATGAAGTTGCCCACCGCGCGGCCGCGCTGCTGCGGCGGCACCGACCGGGTCGCCAGCACGCCCATCGCCGGGAACACGAGCGAAAAGCCGAGCCCCGTCAGCGTGGCTCCGCACACGGCCATCGCGGGCGTGGCGGCGCACCAGACGAGCACCTGCCCCACGGCCTCGAAAATCAACGAACCCACGGCCACGCGCGTCGCGCCGAAGCGGTCCGGCAGGCCCGAACCGGCCAGCCGCACGAAGACATAGGCGACACCGAAGCCGAGCAGCGCCGTGCCGGCATGCGGCCAGCCGTGGGCGGCGTAGTCGAGCGTCAGGAAGGCCGCCATCGCGGCATAGGGCACGGTCGCCAGCGCGAGCACGAGACCTGGCCGCCAGATCAGTCCGAGCACCCGATGAAAGGGCACGCGCTGCCCGCCTGCCGCGGCCACCGCCGGAAGGCGCGCCGCGATGGCCCAGGCCAGCATCGGTGCCAGCAGCGCGGCCACGCCCACACCGGTGAAGCCATGCGACGCCTGCACGGCCAGCCCGAGCGGCGCGCCGAGCCCGAGCGCGGCGTAGATGGCAATGCCCGTCCATGACATCACCTGTCCGGTGCGGGCGGCGCCCACGCGTGCAATGCCCCAGCTCATCAAGCCGGTGAGAAACAGGCTTTCGCCAATGCCCGCCAACAGCCGGCCCAGCAGCAGGACGGCAAGCTTCGCAGCGGGATCGATGGGCAGGGCGTTCGACAAGCCATAGGCCAGGCCCGAACAGGCGGCCAGCGGAAGGCCGAGAAGCACAGCGGCCCGCGGGCCGCGCTGGTCGCAGAGCGTGCCGGCCTGGTGGCGGGTCAGCAAGGTGGCGAGCGACTGAAGGCCGATGGCCCAGCCGACGGTGGCCGTGCCGAATCCCAGGTGGTCGCGCACCTGGAGCGCGAGCGCGGCCAGCGGAACGCTGATTGCAAGGAATCCGAGGAAGACCGCCAGCACCACCGGGGCGAGCCCCGTGAAAGCAGAACGGGTCTCGAGGGGGCGAACGGAAGCGGATGAGAAAAGTGATGTCATGCCAAGGCGCGTCTTTATGAATCGAGATATTCCCCGCTGGGATCCTCTCGACAAAGGACGCGTTGGATGACGGTAACGCTTACGGCAGCGCCGCGTGGGCGACTGCGGCCGCGACTATAGCGTTGGCACCGCGCCGCAGTCAACACCTTGCAAGAGCCGTCCTTTCAATCCTTCCGGCCGCGGCGGGTCTTCCTTGCCGCGGCCTTGCGCTTCGGCTCCGGCTCCGGCTCCGGCCCCGGCTCAGGCGCCTCGCGCGCCGACCTCATGTGCCCGCTCTCCGCGGTGGTCATGCCCACGATCTTGGCGAGCTGCCGGCTCACGCTCACATAGGCGTGGCCGATGCGGCTGTCGAAGTACAGCGAGTCGCCGCGCGCCAGGCGCACCACCTCGCCGTTGTCGAAGTGCACCTCGATCTCGCCTGACAGCACGTAGGCGAATTCCTCGCCGGAGTGCCGCACGAAGTCTTCCGGGCCGTGGATGCGGCGCGCATGCACGGTGCCCACGATGGGGCTCATCTGCTTGCCGGCCGCCGTGGTGCCGAGGAATTCATACGCGATCGACAGGCCCCGGTACACCACGCCCTTGCCGGCGCGCGTGACGACCGGCCCGTCGAGCTGCGCGGGCTTGACGCCGGCGCCCGCGAACATGGCGTTCATGTCCATCTCCAGCGCACGGCCGAGCGCGGTGAAGTTCTCGTAGCCCAGCGCGAGCTGGCCGCGCTCGGCGCGCGAGATGGTGGTGATCGACACGCCCGAGCGCTCGGCCAGCTGCGCCAGCGTCCAGCCGAAGCGCTTGCGCGCGGCGCGCAGGCGATGGCCGAAGGTGGTGCGGTCCAGCGTGGGCGCCTCGTCCTTCGGCCTTGTCCCCGGCTTGGTCCCTGTGTGTGGATTCACGCTTGGCTTTCTCTTGTGGTGCAGCGCAATTCTGCCAGCCCGGTGCCGCGCCGTTCCTTGCGGCCCGGGCGGTGCAGGCCCGGAAGTTGCGTATACGCAAATTGCGTTGACGCAAATTTCACCGACCAGGTGCACCATGGTTTCCCCTTGGTGCCCTCTATTTTATTTGCGTATCCGCAAATTTCTACCTACACTTTTCGCCGATGACTGCAAATTCCAAAGCACCCACGGTGGCCGACTACCTTGTGATTGGCGGCGGCATTGCCGGGGCTTCGGTGGCCCACTGGCTCGCGCCGCACGCCCGCGTGATCCTGCTCGAACGCGAAGCCCAGCCAGGCTACCACTCCACCGGCCGCTCGGCCGCGCTCTTCATGGAAAGCTACGGCACGGCGCAGGTGCGCGCCCTCACCATGGCGAGCCGCGCCTTTCTCGAGCATCCGCCCGAAGGTTTTTCCGAACACCCGCTGCTCACGCCACGCGGCGCGATGATGGTCGCGAGCACCGAGCACCTGCCGGAGCTCGAAGCCCACTGGAACGTGCTGCGCGCCATGAACACCGGCGCCACGCGCCTGGGCAGCGAAGAGGCACTCGCGATGGTGCCGGCCCTGCGGCCCGAGCAGGTCGCCGGCGCGGTCTACGAACCCGATGCCGCCGACATGGACGTGCACGCCATCCACCAGGGCTACCTGCGCGGCATGCGGCAGGCCGGCGGCAAGCTGGTGTGCGATGCCGGCGTGACGGCCATCGAGCGCATCGGCGAGCGCTGGCGCGTGACCGCTGGCGGCGCCGTGTACGAAGCGCCGGTGCTGCTCAATGCCGCGGGCGCCTGGGTCGACACCATCGCGCAGCTGGCTGGCGTGCAGCCCATCGGCATCGAGCCGCGCCGGCGCTCGGCTTTCATCTTCGCGCCGCCCGAAGGCAGCAGCGTCGCACACTGGCCCATGGTCTTCGGCGCCGACGAAGGCTGGTACATCAAGCCCGATGCCGGCATGCTGCTCGGCTCGCCGGCCAATGCGGACCCGGTCGAGCCGCAGGACGTGCAGCCCGAAGAACTGGACATCGCCTTCGCGATCCACCGCATCGAGGAAGCGACCACGCTCACCATCCGCCGGCCCACGCGCACCTGGGCCGGCCTGCGCTCCTTCGTGGCCGACGGCGACCTGGTGGGCGGCTTCGATCCCGACGCGCCGGGCTTCTTCTGGGTTGCGGCGCAGGGCGGCTATGGCATCCAGACCTCGGCGGCCATGGGCGAGGCCTGCGCCGCGCTGGCACGCGGGCTGCCGCTGCCCGAACGCATCGCGGGCTTCGGCCTCACGGCCGAGATGCTCGGGCCGCAGCGGCTGCGCACTGTCGCAGCCGGCTGACAAGAACACTCCCACCACCACAGAGACAAACCCATGCGTGTCTTCAGCGCCTCCCTCGCCACCGAAACCAACACCTTCGGCCCGATGCCGACCGGCCTCGCCTCCTTCAGGGACCGCGGCTACTTCCCGGCCGGCCAGCATCCGGACGCGATGACGCTGTTCTCGGGCCCGCTGTGGGCCGCGCGCATGCGCGGCGCCGACCGCGGCTGGGAGCTGTTCGAAGGCATGGTGGCCGGCGCGCAGCCCAGCGGCACCACCACGCGCCACGCCTACGAAACGCTGCGCGACGAACTGCTGGCCGACCTGCGCGCGGTGCTGCCGGTCGACATGGTGCTGCTCGGCCTGCACGGCGCCATGGTGGCCGACGGCTACGACGACTGCGAGGGCGATCTGCTCGCGCGCGTGCGGCAGATCGTCGGGCCCGGCGTGGTGATCGGCGCCGAACTCGATCCGCACAACCACCTGACGCCCCAGATGGTCGACAACGCCGACCTGATGATCTCGTTCAAGGAATACCCGCACACCGACGTGCTCGAACGCGGACTGGAGCTGGTGGACATCTGCGCCGCAATGGTCGAAGGCAAGGTGAAGCCGGTGGCCGCGATGGTCGACTGCGACATGATCGTTACCGTTCACACCTCGCGCGAGCCGGCGCGCGGGTTCGTCGAACGCATGCAATCGCTCGAGGGCAGGGACGGCGTGCTGTCGATCTCGCTCACGCACGGCTTCTCATGGGGCGACGTTGCCGAGATGGGCACCAAGGTGCTGGTCTACACCGACGGCGACCAGGCCAAGGCCGATGCGCTCGCCCGCCAGCTCGCGGACGAAGTCATCGCCATGCGCGACGGGCTCACGATCGACTACCCGGGCATCGACGCCTCGCTCGACCAGGCGCTGGCCTTCGACGGTGGCCCGGTAGTGCTGTCCGACGGCGCCGACAACCCCGGCGGCGGCGCGGCCAGCGACTCCACCTTCATCCTGCGCCGCATGGTCGAGCGCGGCATCGCGAACGCGGCCATCGGTCCGATGTGGGACCCGATCGCGGTGCGCATCGCCTTCGATGCCGGCGTGGGCGCGAAGCTGGCCATGCGTATCGGCGGCAAGATCAGCCCGCTCTCGGGCGACCCGATCGACCTCGACTGCACCGTGAAGGCGCTCAAGCACGACCTGGTGATGACGGGCCTGGCGGGCACGCCCACGCTCATGGGCGACAGCGCGCTGGTCGAGGCCAACGGCATCGAGATCGTGCTGGTCACGCTGCGCAACCAGGCCATGGGCACCGACCTGTTCACGCAGCTCGGATGCGACCTGGCGGCCAGGAAGATCATCGTCGTGAAGTCGTCGCAGCACTTCTACGCTTCTTACTCGAAGGTTGCGAAGCACGTGATCTACGCCGGCGCTCCCGGCGCCGTGACGCTCGACCTGAACACCCTGCCCTACCGCAAGGCGCGCCTGCCCAAGTGGCCGATCACGGCATGACCCCCAGGCTTGCCCACTTCGTGTGGCCTCCAACCCCCTTCCAGGGGGCAACACCAGCGGCCCGGCAAAGCCGGTTCCGCGGTGTTTCGCGAATGAATCTGGCCCGCTTCTTTTCAGCCTCTATCGGAGTACCGACGATGAAACGACGAACGCTTGCAGCCCTTGCCACCCTGGCGCTTTCGGCCGCGTACCTGCCGGCGCTCGCCCAGACGGCGCCGCCCAAGACGCTCAAGGTGGTGGCGCATGCCGACCTGAAGATCCTCGACCCGACCTTCACCACCGCCTACATTTCGCGCAACTTCGGCTACATGGTCTACGACACGCTGTTCGCGCAGGATGCGAACGGCAAGCCGCAGCCGCAGATGGCCGAGAAGTACACCTCCTCCAAGGACGGCAAACAGTGGAGCTTCACGCTGCGCCCGGGCCTGAAGTTCTCCGACGGCAGCGCCGTGACCTCGGCCGACGCGATTGCCTCGCTGCAGCGCTGGGCCGCACGCGACAGCATCGGCCGCGCCATGGTGGCGGGCGGCGCCGAGTGGAAGGCGGTGGATGCGCGCACCTTCACGCTCACGCTCGCCGAGCCCTTCGGCCTGGTGCTCGAGGGGCTCGCCAAGCCCTCGAGCTTTCCGCTGGTGATCCTGCCCGAGCGGCTCGCGAAGATGCCCGCCACCGCGCCGCTGCCCGAGGTGATCGGCTCCGGCCCCTTCATCTTCAAGCGCGACGAATGGGTGCCGGGCAACAAGACCGTGTTCGTGCGCAACCCCAACTACCTGCCGCGCAGCGAAGCGCCGAGCGGCCTGGCCGGCAGCAAGAAGACCAGCTTCGATCGCGTGGAATGGCTCTACCTGCCCGACGCCAACAGCGCCATCGCGGCGCTCAAGCGCGGCGAGGTCGACCTGGTGGAGCAAGTGCCGCCCGACTACATCGCGCCGCTGCGCACCGACCCGGGCGTGAAGATCGGCTCGGGCGGCACCTACCAGGGCTTCCTGGTCATGAACCACCTGCTGCCGCCCTTCAACAACCCGAAGGTGCGCCAGGCGCTGCTGCAGGCCGTGAGCCAGGAACGCATCGTCGCGGCCATGGGCTATCCGCTGGACATGCGCATGAGCTACTGCCAGACCTTCTTCATCTGCGGCAGCCCCAACGACACCGCCGCGGGCGCCGAACCCTACCGCAAGGCCGACGTGGCCAAGGCCAAGAAGATGCTCGCGGACGCCGGCTACAAGGGCGAGAAGGTCACCATCCTGGTGCCGAGCGACGTCACCTACCTCAACGCCGAGGCGCTGATGGCCGCGCAGACCATGCGCAGCATCGGCATGAACGTCGATGCGCAGACCATGGACTGGGCCTCCATCGGCGCGCGCCGCGCCAAGCGCGATGCGCCCGAGGCCGGCGGCTGGAACATGTACGTCACGGTGGCCGGCGAGTTCGACGTCAACTCCCCCATCACCAACGCCTACCTGAGCGCGGCCTGCGGCAACACCCTGCCCGGCTGGCCCTGCGACAAGCCGCTCGACGACCTGCGCAACGCCTGGCTCAAGGAGACCGTGCAGGCCAAGCGCCGCGAGATCCTCGACGCCTTCCAGGCCCGCGCCTACGAAACGGTGCCCTACATCAACGCCGGCCAGTACACGGCCGCGTTTGCCGCGCGCGCGAGCCTCAAGGGCACGGACAAGCTCTGGGCCGGCATGCCGACGGTCTGGATGCTCGACAAGTAGGCGGCATCGCACGGCGGCACCATGGGCTACATCCTCCGACGATTTCTCTCGACGCTGCCGGTGATGGCCGTGGTGGCGGTGGTGGTGTTCCTGCTGATCCACCTGTCGCCGGGCGACCCCGCGGCGCTGATCGCGGGCGACCTCGCCTCGGTCGAGGACATCGAGAAACTGCGCGCCGCGCTGGGCCTCAACCTGCCGCTGTGGCAGCAGTTCGCAATCTGGCTGGGCAAGCTCTTCACGGGCGATCTCGGCACCTCGATCTTCACCCAGGTGCCGGTGGCGCAGCTGCTCGCGCAGCGGCTGGAGCCCACGGTGTCGATCGCGGTGCTGACCATGGCCATCACGCTCGTTCTGGCGGTGCCGCTGGGCACGCTCGCGGCCTACCGCGCGGGCAGCTGGATCGACCGGCTCGTGATGCTGTTCGCGGTGCTCGCGTTCTCGGTGCCGGTGTTCCTGGTGGGCTACCTGCTGATCTACGCCTTCGCGATCCAGCTGCCGTGGTTTCCGGTGCAGGGCTACGTGCGCTTTTCCGACAGCCCCGGCCAATGGCTGCGCGGCCTGGTGCTGCCCTGCGTGAACCTCGCGCTGGTGTACATCGCGCTCGTCACGCGCATGACGCGCGCCACCGTGCTCGAGGTGCTGCATGAAGACTACATCCGCACCGCGCGCGCCAAGGGCCTGGGCGTGCTGCCGGTGCTGGGCCATGCGCTGCGCAATGCGGCCATTCCCATCGCCACCACGGTGGGCGTGGGCATCGCGCTCCTGATCGGCGGCGTGGTGGTCACCGAGACGGTGTTCGCCATTCCGGGCGTGGGCCGGCTCGTGATCGATTCGGTGCAGCGCCACGACTATCCCGTGATCCAGAGCGTGCTGCTGCTGTCGGCCGGCGTGTACGTGCTGATCAACCTGCTGATCGATCTGAGCTACCGGCTGTTCGATCCGCGCATCACGTACTAGATGACCCCATGTCTACCGTACTTCCGATGAGTGAAAGCCCCCTGCCCGCGCCGCCCGTTGCCGCGGCCGACGATGCGCCCTTCGTGCCGCCGCGCTGGCGCTGGGTGCGCAAGCATCCGACGCTGATCGTCGGCGGGCTGCTGCTGGTTGCAGTGGCCGCGGTCTCCATCGGCGCGCCCTGGATCGCCACCTTCGATCCGCAGGACATCGACCCGCTCGCGCGCATGCAGCCGCCCTCGGCCGAACACCTGTTCGGCACCGATGCGCTCGGCCGCGACGTGTTCAGCCGCGCCGTGTGGGGCGGGCAGGTGTCGATGATCGTCGGCGCCTCGGTCGCGCTGCTCGCCACCTTCTTCGGCGTGCTGATCGGCCTCATCGCGGGCTTCGTGCGCTGGGCCGACGGGCCGGTGATGCGCGTGATGGACGGGCTCATGGCCATTCCCGGCATCCTGCTGGCCATTGCGCTCATGGCGGTGACGCGCGCCAGCCTCACGACGGTGATCGTCGCCATCACGGTGCCGGAGATTCCGCGCGTGGTGCGGCTGGTGCGCTCGCTCGCGCTCACCCTGCGCGAGCAGCTGTATGTCGAGGCGGCGCATGCGGTGGGCACGCGGCTGCCCGTGATCCTGCTGCGGCACGTGCTGCCCAACATGGTGGCGCCGCTGATCGTGCAGTCGACCTTCGTGGCCGCCGCCGCGGTGCTGACGGAAGCGGCGCTGTCCTTCCTCGGCGTGGGCGTGCCGGCGCAGACGCCCAGCTGGGGCAACATGATGGCCGAGGGCCGCAACTTCGTGGCAGTGGCGTTCCACATCATCCTGTACCCGGGCCTGCTGCTGGCGGCCACGGTGCTGGCGATCAACCTGCTCGGCGACGGCCTGCGCGATGCGCTCGACCCGCGCCTGGCGCGGCAGCTGTGAGGCCCGCCATGGCACCGATGTCCCACCTTGCGCTCGCGCCCGGCGAGCCCCTGCTCGAAGTCGACAACCTGCGCACCCATTTCCATACGCTGGCCGGCGTGGTGCGCTCGGTCGATGGCGTGTCCTACACCGTGCGCGCGGGCCGCACGCTCGGCGTGGTCGGCGAATCGGGCTGCGGCAAGAGCGTGACCGCGCTCTCGATCCTGCGGCTGGTGCCGACGCCGCCGGGTCGCCACATGGGCGCCGTGCGCCTGCGCGGCACCGACCTGATGCAGCTCGGCGAACACGAGATGCAGCAGATCCGCGGCAACCGCATCTCGATGATCTTCCAGGAGCCGATGACCTCGCTGAACCCGGTGCTCACCGTGGGCCGGCAGATCGCCGAGACAGTGCAGCTGCACCAGAAGGCCAGCCGCGGCGAAGCGCTGCAGCGCGCGGTGGAAATGCTGCGCGTGGTGCAGATCCCCGAGCCCGAGCGGCGCGTGAACGAGTATCCGCACCAGCTTTCGGGCGGCATGCGCCAGCGCGTGATGATCGCGCTGGCCCTGGCCTGCAACCCCGAGGTGCTGATTGCCGACGAACCCACCACCGCACTCGACGTGACGATCCAGGCGCAGATCCTCGACCTCATCAAGCGGCTGCAGAAGGAACTGGGCATGGGCGTGGTGATGATCACGCACGACCTCGGCGTGGTGGCCGAGAGCTGCGACCGCGTGGTCGTGATGTATGCCGGCAAGAAGGTCGAAGAGGCCGACGTGGTCGACCTGTTCGACCGGCCGCTGCATCCCTACACGCGCGCACTGATGGCCTCGATGCCGTCGATGAACACCGCGAGCACGCGGCTGGCCGAGATCCCGGGGCTGGTGCCGGCCGCGCACGAGCTGGGCCGCAGCTGCGCCTTTGCGGCGCGCTGCAGCCAGGCGCGCGAACGCTGCCGCGCCGAGGCGCCGCAGCTCACGCTGCAGGGCAACGACCACGTGGTGGCCTGCTTCGCGGTCGAAGAACAATGGGCCAAGGCCGCCGAGGTGAGCGCATGACCACGACAACCGCAGCGCCGCTGCTCCAGGTGCGCAACCTGCGCAAGCACTACCTCTCGCCCAAGCGCTGGCTGCGGCCGGCCAGGCCCGCGATCCAGGCGGTCGATGGAGTCTCGTTCTCGGTGGCGCGCGGCGAGACGCTGTCGCTGGTCGGCGAATCGGGCTGCGGCAAGACGACCACCGCCAAGTCGGTGATGCGGCTGGTCGAGCCGACCTCGGGCTCGGTGCAGCTCGAGGGCGAGGAACTGCTGACGCTCTCCGCCAACGAGATGCGGCTGCGCCGGCGCCAGCTGCAGATCATCTTCCAGGACCCGTATGCCTCGCTGAACCCACGCCTGACGGCCGGCGACATCGTAGCCGAGCCCATGCGCAACTTCAGCCATCTTGGCACGGGCACGGCCGCCGAGCGGCGCGAGCGCGTGCAGTGGCTGTTCTCGCGCGTGGGCCTCAGGCCCGAGGCGGCGAAGAAATTCCCTCACGAGTTCTCGGGCGGCCAACGGCAGCGGCTGGGCATTGCGCGCGCGCTGGCGCTCAACCCCAAGCTGATCGTCTGCGACGAGCCGGTGTCGGCACTCGACGTGTCGGTGCAGGCGCAGGTGGTGAACCTGCTGATGGACCTGCAGGCCGAATTCGGCATTGCCTACCTGTTCGTCGCGCACGACCTTGCGGTGGTGCGCCACATCAGCCATCGCGTAGCGGTGATGTATCTCGGCCACATCGTCGAGATTGCCGACCGCAACACGCTGTTCTCCGCGCCGCTGCATCCCTACACCGAGATCCTTCTCTCGGCGGTACCCGTGCCCAATCCACGCACCCCCGCGCGCCGCATGCTGCTGCAGGGCGATCCACCGAGCCCCGCCAATCCGCCTTCGGGCTGCCGCTTCCACACGCGCTGCCCGATGGCGCAGGCCGTGTGCAAGGAAAAAGCGCCCGAGTTGAGCGAGCGGCCTTCGTCTTCCATCGGCGGCCACTGGGTCGCCTGCCACTTCCGCTGAAAGATCCCACCGATGAGCGACAAGACACCCCACTACGACCTGCTGATCCGCGGCGGCACCGTGATCGACGGCACCAAGGCGCCGCGCTTCGATGCCGACGTGGGCATCTCGGGCGGCCGCATCGCGGCCATCGGCAATCTCGCTGGCCACACCGCCGACCAAACGCTCGACGCCACCGGCCGCATCGTCGCGCCGGGCTTCATCGATTCGCACACGCATGACGACCAGGCCGTTCTTTCGCAGGCGCAGATGCCGTTCAAGGTGTCGCAGGGCGTGACCACGGTGGTGGCGGGCAACTGCGGCATCAGCGCCGCGCCGCTGCGCGAAGACATGGAACTGCCGATGCCGCTGAGCCTGCTCGAGACGCCGCCGGAGGACCGGTTCACGACCTTCGCGGCCTACCTCGATGCGCTGCGCGCCACGCCCTCGTCGGTGAACGTGGCGGCGATGGTCGGCCATTCGACCTTGCGCGCCGTGACCATGTCCGACCTCGACCGCCCCGCCAACGACAGCGAGATCGCCGCCATGCAGGCGCTGGTCGAAGAGGCGATGCAGGCCGGCGCCATCGGCCTGTCGACCGGCACCTTCTATCCGCCGGCCGTCAAGGCGACGACCGAGGAGATCATCGAAGTCGGCCGCCCGCTCAGCGCGCGCAAGGCGCTCTACGTGACGCACATGCGCGACGAGGCGGACCGCGTGATGGAGTCGCTGGAGGAAACCTTCCACATCGGCCGCGCGCTCGGCATTCCGGTGGTGGTGTCGCACCACAAGGTGCAGAACGCGCAGAACTTCGGCAAGAGCAAGGTGACGCTGCCCTTCATCAAGGAAGCGATGCGCCACCAGTGCATTGGCCTCGACTGCTATCCCTACACCGCGGGTTCCACCATGATCCGCACCGACCGGGGCATGATGGACGGCCGGGTGCTGATCGCGTCGAGCGTGCCGCGCCCCGAGTGCGCGGGGCGCGACCTGAAGGACATCGCGGCCGAATGGGGCGTCTCCGGCGAAGAGGCGGCGAAGCGGCTGTCGCCCGGCAGCGCGATCTATTTCATGATGGACGAGGACGACGTGCAGCGCATCCTCGCCTTCGAGGACACCATGATCGGCTCCGACGGCATCCCGCTCGGCGAGAAGCCGCATCCGCGCCTCTGGGGCACCTTCCCGCGCGTGCTCGGCCACTACAGCCGCGACGTCGGCCTGTTTCCGCTGGAGACGGCGGTGTGGAAGATGACCGGGCTCACCGCGCGCAACTTCGGGCTGCACGAGCGCGGCACCTTGAAGCCGGGCCACCACGCCGACGTGGTGATCTTCAATGCGGCCACGGTACGCGACACCGCGAACTACGAGACGCCGACACGGGCGGCCGAAGGCATCGATGCAGTGATCGTGAATGGCGCCCTCACCTGGCAGCACGGCGCGCACAGCGGCGCGCGCAACGGGCAGGTGATCGTGCGGCGCGAAACGGCGGCCTGACGAGAATCAGTCGGGGGCGTTCATCACGCGGTCGAACTCCTCGTCGGCCGGAACGTTGTCGGCGTCGAGCTCGCTCGCATCCGTGAGATCGATGCCCGTTTCCTCCGACAGGTCGTCGGAGATTTCGCTGTCGGTTTCCTCGAAATCGTCGGCTGGCGTGTTGTCGTCGTCTTCGTCGGGCAACGAGGCGGAACGCGCGGTGGCGTCGACGTTGATCATGATCGGCTCCTCAGACTGGATACTGGACTGAACGAACCCCTATAGTGCGCCTGTTTCGGCCGTTCCGCTTCACCTGAGGCGCGGCGTCGGTGTCGGAAAGTTTCTCGCCCGGCGCCGCCTGACTTGCCGGGCACTGCCCTCAGTCCTTGTGGACGTGGCCGTGTTCCCCATGGCCTTCGTCGAGGCCATGGCCGTCATGCCCGTGCTCGCCGTGCGCGAGCCGGCTCACCAGCGAGACCAGCGCAATGCCCACCACCAGCCACACGATCTGCGCCGCGGTCTGCCGCGCGGGCAACCGCTTCTGCAGCTGGGGAATCAGGTCGGCCAGCGCCACGTAGACGAAGCTGCTGCTGGCCAGCACCAGGAAGTACGGCAGCCAGCCGTGCAGCTGGTCGACCAGCCACCATCCCACGATGCCGCCGAGCATGGTCATGGTGCCGGCCAGCGACACCTTGACGAGCGCCGCACGCTGGTTGGCCGAGCTCTGGCGCAGCACGACCAGGTCGCCGATGTGGTGCGGCACCTCGTGCGCGAGCACGGCCACGGCCGCCACCAGGCCCAGGCGGATGTCCGCGATGAAGGCCGACGCAATCAGGATGCCGTCGCCGAAGCAGTGCACGCTATCGCCGGTGAGCACCGCCCAGCCGCCGCCCATGCGGGGCGCGTGGGCATGCGCATGGCCGTGATCGTGGCCGTGATCGTGGGCATGGCCGTGATCGCCGTGATGGTGCTCGTGCCCGTGATGCCAGAGCTCGGCCTTGTCGAGCAGGAAGAAGAACACCAGGCCGAACAGCAGCACGCCGAACAGCAGCGCGGGCTCGATGCGGCTCTCGAAGGCTTCGGGCAACAGGTGCATGAATGCGGTGGCCAGCAGCGCGCCCGCGGCCAGGCTCAGCAGGTGCTGCGAATTCACGCCGCCCGAACCGTTGCGAACGCCCACGCGCAAGAGCAATGCGGCCAGCCATACGCTTCCGATGCCGGCAACCAGGGTCGCCACGATGATCACTATCAAATTCATAGCTGCTTGCGCAATGTCGATGGGCATTGATGCCCGATACCGTTCATAAAAAGAGAAAGGCCGTCACGGGGACGGCCTTCGGCGGTGGATGGCTACAGGCTGTCGTCAGGCGACGCCATTGGCTTTGAACCAGGCCGTGGCGCGCTGCCATCCGTCTTCGGCCGCGCTCTTCACGTAGCTCGGGCGGTAGTCGGCATGGAACGCGTGGCCTGCTTCGGGATACACGACGAAGCTCGAAGCCTTGGCAGCCGGGGTTCCGGTGGCCAGGGCCGCCTTCATCTTATCAACCGTGTCAAGGGGGATGCCCTGGTCCTTGCCGCCGTAGAGCCCGAGCACGGGCGCCTGCAGGCTGGCCGCGATGTCGATCGGGTGCCTGGGCGTGAGTTCGCTCGGCTGGCCAACCAGCCGGCCGTACCAGGCCACGCCGGCCTTGACCTTGCCGGTGGCCGCATAGAGCCACACGAAGCGCCCGCCCCAGCAGAAGCCGGTGATGCCGGCCTTGGCCACGTTGCCGCCATTGGCCGATGCATACGAAAGTGCACCATCGAGGTCGGCCAGCACCTGCGCATCGGGCACCTTGCTCACGATGTCGGCCTGCAGTTTCGGGATGTCGGTATAGCCGCGCGGATTGCCCTGCCGCGCATAGAGTTCGGGCGCGATCGCCAGGTAGCCGAGCTGGGCGAAGCGGCGGCAGGTGTCGGCGATGTATTCGTGCACGCCGAAGATTTCCTGCACCACCAGGATCACGGGCAGGCCGGTCTCGCCGGCCGGAGCGGCCGCATAGGCCGGCACCTCGAAGCCATTGACGGTGTACTTGACGGGGCCGGCCTTCAGGCCTTCGGCCGAGGTGCTGATGGCGGTCTGCGCCATGACCGGCATGACCGCGGCTGCGTAGCCCACGCCAATGGCGGCCTTGAGCGCGGTGCGCCGCGTGGCACCCTGCTCTGTGCTCTGGCCGGGGCGAAGCGAATCGAAATCGGAACGGCTGTCGTCGCGAAGGGACATGGGTAGGGCTCCAGTTGAATCGTCGGACAAGGAGGGCATGCGCGAAAAACGCACGCCGCAATGTAGGCGAAACCAGCCCGGCCCGTCTGCCGGCAGGGTTGCTGCCGGACTAGTCGCGGTAGGCGCGGCGCGCCAGTGCGGCGGCCAGCACCTGCGCCGGGTCGACCAGGTCCAGCCCGGCCACGGCGGCCGAGCCCTGGAGCCCGAGCGGAACCTCGGTGCAGCCCATGATGATGGTGACCGGCCCGTGGCGCTGCGCGAGCTGCAGCGCCACCTGCGAAAAGCAGGCCTCGGCGAGCTGCATGTTGCCGGCCTTGACCCCGTCGAAGATGCCGCGCGTGATGATGCGGCGCTCTTCGGCCAGCGGCACATGGCAGTCGAGCCCTGCCTCGGCCAGCGCCTGTTCGTAGAGCCGCACGCGGTAGGTGCCTTCGGTGGCCATCAGCGCCACGCTGCCCGTGCCCTGCGCGGCCAGATGCCGCGCCACCTCGCGCGCCATGTGCAGCAGCTCGATCTGCGGAAAGCGCTCCTGCAGGCGGTCATGCCAGGCATGCGCGGTGTTGCAGGCGATGGCCACGGCCTGGCTGCCCAGCGCGGCCAGGCGCCCGAGCGCCTGCAGCATCGGCTCGAGCGGCTGGTGTGCGCCGTTTTCGGCCGAGCCCAGCGCGTCGGTGCGGTCGGGCACCGGCACCTGCGCGAGCCAGTGTTCCGGAAAGGACTGGTCCCGCACCGGCTCCCCGCGCGCGCGCATCTGCTGCGCGCAGGCCTGCACGAACAGCCGGACGAAGTCGGCCCCCGCCGCGGGGCCCATGCCGCCCAGAATGCCAACTACGTTCGTGGAAGCCATGATCTTTCTCTGTTTCAGGAATACCGCGGAACCGGCTTTGCCGGGCCGCTGGTATTGCCCCCGGTAGGGGGTGGGCGAAGCGACACGAAGTGCGCGCAGCCTGGGGGCGAGCTCAAGTAGCTGGCTTGTCCGAAGGCGCCTTGATGTTGTCCTTGAGCTGCTGGCTCATGGGCAGGTTCAGCGGCACGTTCTTCGGCGGGATCGGCGACATGAACCACTTGGTGTAGAGCTTCTCGAACTCGCCGCTCTTCATCATGCCGATGAAGGTGTCGTCCACCAGCTTCTTGAAGGCCGGATCGTCCTTGGGCAGCATGCAGGCATAGGGCTCGACCTGCAGCGCCTCGCCCACCACCTCGTAGTCGGCAGGGTTCTTGGCGTTGGCGATCAGGCCGTACAGCAGGATGTCGTCCATGGCAAACGCCATGGCGCGGTCGCTTTCCACGAGAAGGAAGGCGTCGGCGTGGTCCTTGCCGAGCACGATGTCCATGTCGAGGTTCTTCTCGGTGTTGTACTTGCGCATGACCAGCGCATTGGTGGTGCCGGTGGTGCTGGCCACCGTCTTCTTGGCGAGGTCGGCGTAGTCCTTGATCTTCGAGGACTTCTTCACCAGCAGGCGCGTGCCCGTGTAGAAATGGTTGACGGCAAAGGCCACGTCCTTGCCGCGCGCGCTGTTGTTGGTGGTGGAGCCGCACTCCAGGTCGATGGTGCCGTTGGTGATGAGCGGAATGCGGTTCTGCGAGGTCACCGGCATCAGCTGCACCTGCAGGCTGGGCTTGTTGAGCTTCTTCTTCACCGCCTCGACCACGGCGTTGGAGAGTTCGACCGAGAAACCGATCGGCTTGTTGGGGCCGTCCAGGTAGCTGAAGGGCACCGACGACTCGCGGTAGGCGAGCGTGATCTTGCCGGTCTCGGCGATCTTGGCCAGCGTGTCGGCGGCCTGGACGCCGGTGGCGGTAAGCAGCACCACGGCAGCGGCGGCCATCAATGCGGAGAGTTTCATGCGAGCCTTCTTCAGGTTGGTTGAACAGAACGGCCAGTGTAAGAAGGAGTGACACAGCGCGACAATTCCAATTGAACCCTAGGCCATACCCAAAGGTTATGGGTAGGGCCTGTTAACGCCCCAGGAAAACGCAGTCGGCAAGGCATGCGCTTTGGCTATGGGCCACCACGCTTTTGGCATTTCCGGCCGGCGCGGCGTGCACCTACAGTCGATGCCGTCCCCTCTTCACTCCCTCCCGGAAAGTTGCCTTCATGCATGTGTGTGTGCTGGGCGCCGGCATCGTGGGCCTGGCCACCGCCTGGCAGCTCGAACGCCGGGGCCACCAAGTCACGGTCGTCGACCGCGCAGCCCCCGGTGCGGGCGCCAGCGGCGGCAACGGCGCGCAGCTCAGCTACTCGTACGTGCAGCCGCTGGCCGACCCGTCGATCTGGAAGCAGCTGCCCAAGCTGCTGCTCTCGCCCTCGTCGCCGCTCAAGCTGCGGCCCCAGCTCGATCCGCTGCAATGGCGCTGGGGGTTGGCGTTCATGGCTGCCTGCAATGCGCAGACCTCCCGCAGCACCACGGCCCAGCTGCTCGCGCTGGCCGCGCTGAGCCGCACCGGGTTCGAGGCGATGCAAGCCGACGTGGCACCCGACTGCGACTTTTCCGCCACCGGCAAGCTGGTGCTGTACGCCAGCGCGGCCTCGCTCGACGGGGCGCGCGCGCAGCTCGAACTGCAGCGCACCATGGGCAGCGCGCAGCGCATCGTCTCGCCCGACGAGTGCGTGGCCATCGAGCCCGCACTCGCGGGCTACCGCGGCCAGATGGCGGGCGCGGTCTACACGCCGAGCGAATGCGCGGCCGACTGCCTCAAGGTCTGCGCCGAACTGCAGCGGGTGCTCGGCGCACGCGGCGTGCGCTTTCTGCTCGGCACCGACGTGCATGGCTTCGCACGCAGCAAGGGCCGGGTGGCGGCAGTGAACACCAGTGCCGGCAGCATCGAGGCCGATGCCTTCGTCATGGCGCTGGGCTCGGCCTCTCACCGGCTCGGGCGCGCGCTGGGCGCCTACCTGCCGGTGTATCCGCTCAAGGGCTACAGCATCACGGTGGAGGTCGATCCTTCGCCGGGCGCCGCACCCACGGTGAACGTGACCGACAGCGCCCGCAAGGTGGTGTTCGCGCGCATCGGCTCGCGGCTGCGCGTGGCGGGCATGGCGGAACTGGTGGGGCACGATGCGAGCATTCCGGCCACGCGCATCGAGACGCTGGCCGCGGCCACGCGCGCCGTCTTCCCGCATGCAAGCCGGCTCGAGGAACTGCACCCGTGGACTGGCATGCGGCCGGCCACGCCCAAGGGGCTGCCGATCATCGGGCGGCTGGCGAGCGCGCCGGCCAACATGCTGTTCAACACCGGGCACGGCGCGCTGGGCTTCACGCTGGCCTTCGGCTCGGCGCAGCGGATTGCCGAGGCGCTGGAGTCCGCGGACTCCTGAGTTTCCCCGCTGCGGCCCTCAGGCCGCCTGTTCGATCGCCTCGCGCATGCAGCGCGTGATGCCACGCACCGCCACCGAATCGGGCTTGCCCGCAAAACGCAAGGCGCGCACCGGCACCGGGATGTGCGGCTCCAGCGCGAGCACGTCGACCTTGGCGGCGTCCGCCGAGCGCGCCGTGCAGCCGTCGACCAGCGCCACGCCGAGGCCGTGGTGCGCCATCGACAGCGCCGCGTGGTAGGTCTGCACCGTGACCACCGCCTGCTGGAAGCCGACGCCCGCCTGGCGGCAGGCCTGGCTCAGGCTGGTGCCCACCGGGTCACGGCTGTCCAGGCCGATCACCGGCCGGTCGACCAGGTCGTGCAGCGCCACCGAGCCGTTGCGCACCAGTGCGCGCGGCAGCATGCCCTTGGGCGCGATGCACACCATGCGCGTGTCGGCCAGCGTCTCCTGCGTGAGCGAGGGATGCACCGCGGGGCTGAAGACAAAGCCCACGTCGGCCTCCTGCAGCAGCAGCGCCGACATGATCTGCGGCGAATGCAGCGACTCCACCGTGATCGCATAACCCGGATGCTTCTCGCGGAAGGCCTTGAGCGCGCGCGGCAGCACCTCGTAGCTCAGCGCCAGCACGCTCAGGATGCGCAGCTCGCCGGTGTCGCTGCCCGCCCGCAGGTTGGCCGCGAGGCGCTGCACCTCGTCGAGCTGCGCGAACAGCCGCTCGATGTGCGGATAGAGCGTGAGCGCCTCGGTGGTCGGCGTGAGCCGGCCCTTGGCGCGCTGGAACAGCGGAAAGCCAAGTTGCAGCTCGGCATGCTGCAAGGTGCGGCTCACGGCCGGCTGCGTGATGTTGATGAGCCGCGCCGCCGCGCTCACGCTGCCCGTGAGCATGATCGCGTTGAAGACCTCGATGTGGCGCAGGCGCATGGCCGGCTCAGTTGCCTGCGACCTTGCTGCGCGAGAGGTCCATCACCATGCGGGTTGCAAGATAGAGCCTCGGCTCGATGGAGTCGACCAGCACGTACTCGGCATCGGCCGAATGCGCGCCGAAGCCCTGCAGGCCGAAGCGCTCGACCACCGGCGCCTTGGTCTTGAGCGCGGCAAAGGCGGCATCGGTGCCGCCGCCGGCCACCTTGTCGTCGGCGCCCAGCGGCCGGCCGAGCTCGTCCTTGTAGATCTGCTGCGCGTGCTTCGCAAGCGCCAGCGAGGCATCGGTGGCTTCGAGCGGCGGACGGCGGCGCTCGAACTTCATCACGACCTTGGCCTCCGGGATCAGCTGCTTCTTCACGCGCTCCTGCACCTGCTGCTCGATGCGGTCGTAGTCGCTCACCTTGAGCACGCGCACGTCGGCGCCCGCGGTGGCGCTGGCCGGAATCACGTTGCGGTTGCTGCCCGAGCGCGAGATGGTCCAGTTCATCTTGAGCCCGGTGGCGGGATCGGACAGGTCGCGCATCTGCAGGATCTGGTGCGACAGCTCGTAGAGCGCGTTCACGCCCAGCTCCGGCGCCGAACCCGCGTGCGAGGCCTTGCCCGTGACGTTCAGCGTGACCGAGGCGATGCCCGCGGTAGCCAGCGAGAGCTTGTCTTCCTTGACCGAGGCGCCCTCGAACGACAGCACCGCATCGTGCTCGCCGCCCAGCCGCGTGATGAGCGCGCGCGAACCCGGCGAGCTGATTTCCTCGTCGCCGTTGATCAGCACCGTGAGCGTGCCGTAGTCCTTGAACTTCAGCGCCTGCAGCATCGCCACCGTGTGCGTGATGACGGCCACGCCCTGCTTGTCGTCGGCAATGCCCAGGCCATAGGCCTTGTCGCCTTCGACGCGGAACGGCTGCTTGTCGAGCATGCCCACGGTGTAGACCGTGTCCATGTGCGCGATCAACATGATCTTCTTCTTGCCCGTGCCCTTGAAGGTGGCGCGCACCGCCCGGCCGATCTTCTCGGGCGTGTCTTCCATGCGGTAGGCCTCGGCGCTGGTGTCGACCAGCTCGACCTCGCCGCCCATGGCCTTGAACTTTGCGGCGATGAGCTCGGAGATCTTCTCGAGGCCTTCGAGGTCGCGGCTGCCGGATTCGATGGAGACCAGCTCCTTCAGCGTCTCGAGCAGCGCGGGCTTTTCCTTGGCGGCCAGCGAGGCGATGCGGGCATCGGGCGCGGCAAACGCGGTGCCAAGGCATGCGGCGCAAACGGCGGCGAGCAAGAATTTGCGGGGCTGGAATGTCATGTGCGTGCTTCTTCTTTCTTCAGTGGGTGGGGATCAGTGCGCCTTGTCCCAGTTGGGACCGATGCCGATCTCGGCCAGGAGCGGCACCTTGAGCTCGGCCACGCCGGCCATCAGGCGCGGGATTTCGGTGCGCACCCATTCGATCTCGGCTTCGGGCACCTCGAACACCAGTTCGTCGTGCACCTGCATGATCATGCGGGTGGCGCGCTTCTCCTCGTCAAGCACGTTCTGTACCTTGATCATGCTGAGCTTGATCAGGTCGGCCGCCGTGCCCTGCATCGGCGCGTTGATGGCGGCGCGCTCGGCACCGCCGCGGCGCGGGCCGTTGGGCGAATTGATCTCGGGCAGGTAGAGGCGCCGTCCGAACACGGTCTCCACATAACCCTTTTCCTTGGCCAGCGCCTTGGTCTCGTCCATGTACGCCTTCACGCCCGGATAGCGCGCAAAGTAGCGGTCGATGTAGGAGGCCGCGGCCTTGGTCTCGATGCCCAGGTTGCGCGCCAGGCCGAAGCTGCTCATGCCGTAGATGAGCCCGAAGTTGATCACCTTGGCATAGCGGCGCTGCTCGCTCGACACCTGGTCGGGCGTGGCGCCGAACACCTCCGCCGCGGTGGCGCGGTGCACGTCGATGCCTTCCCTGAAGGCGCGCAGCAGCGACTCGTCGCCGCTGATGTGGGCCATGATGCGCAGCTCGATCTGCGAGTAGTCGGCGCTCGCGATCACGCTGCCGGGCGGCGCGATGAAGGCCTCGCGCACGCGGCGGCCTTCGGGCGTGCGGATCGGGATGTTCTGCAGGTTGGGATCGTTGCTCGACAGTCGCCCCGTGACCGCCACCGCCTGCGCATAGTGCGTGTGGACGCGGCCGGTGCGCGGGTTGGCGAGCTGGCCCAGCTTGTCGGTGTAGGTGCCCTTGAGCTTGGACAGGCCGCGGTGCTCGAGGATCTTGGCCGGCAGCGGATAGTCCTCGGCCAGCTTCTCGAGCACTTCCTCGTCGGTGCTGGGTGCGCCGCTCGGCGTCTTCTTGACCACCGGCAGGCCCAGCTTGGTGAAGAAGATCTCGCCGATCTGCTTGGGCGAGCCCAGGTTGAAGGGCTGGCCGGCGATCTCGTAAGCCTCCTGCTCGAGCGCCATGATGCGCGTGCCGAGTTCGTGGCTCTGCGCGGCCAGCGTGGGCGCATCGATCAGCACGCCGTTGCGCTCGACGCGGTAGAGCGCCTCGCTCGAATCCATCTCGAGCTGGTAGATGAAGCGCAGCTTCTCGTCGCGCTCGATCTGGGGCCGCAGCGCCAGGTGCACGTCGAGCGTCTGGTCGCTGTCCTCGCACGAATATTCGGCGGCCTTGGCGATGTCGACCTGGCTGAACGAGATCTGGTGCGCGCCCTTGCCGCACAGGTCTTCGTACGAGATGCCGCTGCGGCCCAGGTGCCGTTCGGCCAGGCTCGCGAGCCCGTGCGGCCGGTGAGCCTCGAGCACGTAGCTCTGCAGCATGGTGTCGTGCGCATAGCCCTGCACCTCGATGCCGTGGTTGGCGAACACATGGCGGTCGTACTTGATGTGCTGGCCGAGCTTCTTCTTCGCGGGGTTTTCGAGCCAGGGCTTGAGCCTGGCGAGCACTTCGTCGATGGGCAGCTGCGCGGGCGCGTCGGGATAGTTGTGCGCGAGCGGAACGTAGGCCGCCGCGCCGGGCTCGATGCTGAAGCTCACGCCGACGATGCGCGCGACCATTTCGTCGAGCGAGGTGGTCTCGGTGTCGATGGCGGCCAGCTCGGCGGCCTCGAGCTTGGCGAGCCAGGCATCGAACTGCTCCCAGGTGGTGATCGTCTCGTACTTGAGGTTGCTCGCGGGCGCAGCGGCCTCCAGCGCGCCGAGCTCGGCCGATTCGTCGAACAGCCCGCCCTGGTCGGCGCTCGCCGCGGCGCCCCGGGCCAACTGCTTCTTGATGTTCTCTTCGATCAGCTCGGGCGGCACTTCCAGCGCCTCGAGGGACTTGACCAGGCTCTTGAAGCCGAACCTCTCGTAGAAGGGCTTGAGCTCCGCGGTCTGCGGTGCACCCACCGGCAGGCCTTCGAGCGAAGGCAGGCCGGCCACATGCGCGGCCAGGTCGCAATCGGTGCGGATGGTGACGAGCTGACGGCTCAGCGGGAGCTTGTCCAGGGCCTTGCGCAGGTTTTCACCAGCCTGGCCTTTCACCTCGGCGGCGCGCTCGATCAGTGCGTCGAGCGAGCCGTATTCGAGCAGCCATTTGGCTGCTGTCTTGGGGCCGACCTTCTCGACGCCGGGCACGTTGTCGACGGCATCGCCCACCAGCGTCTGGTAGTCGATCATCAAGGTGGGCGGCACGCCGAATTCGGCCGTGACCCCCGCCACGTCGCGCTTCTTGCCGTTCATCGTGTCGATGATCGTGATGTGCTCGTCCACCAGCTGGCTCAGGTCCTTGTCGCCGCTCGACACGATGACTTCGATGCCCTGCTGCGCCGCCGTCTTGGCGAGCGTGCCGATCACGTCGTCGGCCTCGATGTCGGGCACGCAGAGCACCGGCCAGCCCATCAGCTTGACCACCTGGTGGATGGGGTCGATCTGGCTGCGCAGGTCGTCGGGCATCGGGGAGCGGTTGGCCTTGTATTCGGGGTACAGGTCGTCGCGGAAGGTCTTGCCGGGCGCATCGAAGACGCAGGCCGCATAGTCGGCGCGCACCTCGCGGCGCAGCGCCGTCATCATGTTGATCATTCCGCGGATGGCGCCGGTCGCCGGGCTCTTCGGGTCGCCGGGCACGGCCCGCAGGTCGGGCATGGCATGGAAGGCGCGGTAGAGATAGCTCGAGCCATCGACGAGCAGCAGCGTTTTCTTGTCGGTCATCGGGCCATTTTGCCGTGCCCGGACCGGCATCCCGAACCACGCCGGCAAGCGCCGCCGGCCGACACCCCGAAAGCGCCCCCGCGCCTACAATCCCTGCATGCCTAGCCCCACACTCCTGGTCGCCCGCCGCATCCTGCTGGCGCTGGCCTTTGCCGTCCCCGTTGCCGCCGTCCAGGCGCAGCCTGCGCCCGCCGCAACGCCTGCGCCGGCCGAGCCGCTACAAAATCAGGAGCAGGCCGACGGCCGCCGCAACCAGAAGGTCGAGCACATCCACACGGAAGACAGCGGCGCCTCGGTCGACGAGGTGCGCTACGGCGGCCGCACGCAGAGCATCAACGTGAAGCCCAAGGCCAACGTGCCGGGCTACGAGGTGCGGCCCAACGATCCAGGCGCCCGTGCGGGTTCGGGCGATGCCAACTCGAACGGCAACGGCGCCCGGGTCTGGAACGTGATGAAGTTCTGACCGTGCCGCGCCTTCCATCTGCAGCAAGACGCTGAGCATCGCCATGGCAGTTTTTACCGAAGTCGAGTTCGGCGAGGCGGACGCGCTCGTGCAGCGCCTGGGTCTCGGCCCGCTGCGCGAACTGCGCGGCATCGAGGGCGGCATCGAGAACACCAACTACTTCGCGACCACCGAAAGCGGCGAGTTCGTGCTGACGCTGTTCGAACGCCTGAGCGCCGAGCAGCTTCCCTACTACCTTTGTCTCATGAAGCACCTGGCGGGCCGCGGCCTGCCGGTGCCCGAGCCGGTGGCCGACCCGGCCATCCAGCCGCCGTCGGGCCATGCGCTGACCATTCCCGCGAACGCCCCGTGCGAACTGCTGCTCCAGGTGGCGGGCAAGCCGGCCGCGCTGGTGCAGCGGCTCTCGGGCCGCAGCGAACTGGCGCCGGGCACGGCCCATTGCGCCGAACTGGGCGCCCTGCTCGCGCGCATGCACCTGGCCGCGCGCGACTTTCCGCGCATCCAGCCGAACCTGCGCGGCCTCGCCTGGTGGAACGACACCGTGCCGGTGGTGCTGCCCTACGTCGACGAATCGCAGGCCGCGCTGCTGCGCGCCGAGCTCGCCTACCAGAACCACATCGCCGAATCCTCGGCCTATGCGGCGCTGCCGCGCGGCCCGGTGCATGCCGACATGTTCCGCGACAACGTGATGTTCGCCACCGGCGAGACGGCCGGCACGGCGCCGCGCCTCACCGGCGTGTTCGACTTCTATTTCGCGGGCACCGACACCTGGCTGTTCGACCTGGCCGTGTGCCTGAACGACTGGGCCGTCGATCTCTCGACCGGACGGCACGATGCCGAACGCGCCGACGCGCTGCTTGCGGCCTACGAAAGCGTGCGCCCGCTGAATGCGGCAGAGCGCGCCCTGCTGCCCGCCATGCTGCGGGCCGCGGCGCTGCGCTTCTGGATTTCTCGGCTGTGGGACTTCCACCTGCCGCGCGAAGCCAGCATGCTCAAGCCGCACGACCCGGCGCACTTCGAGCGCGTGCTGCGCGAGCGCGCCAACCATCCGCATGCCATGGCGCAGTCGCTCGAGCCGCTGCCCGCCTGACCCTTCAAAAATGAAACTCCACATCGTGCCGGCGCGAACCGGCGCCGAATGGGTCCGCCTCGGGCTCAAGACCTTCTGGCGGCAGCCGCTCGCCTTCATCTCGCTGTTCTTCCTGCTGATGGCGCTGATTTCGACGGTGTCGCTGCTGCCGCTGGTGGGCAGCGTGCTGGCGCCGGTCCTGCTGCCCTTCATGACGCTGGGACTGATGGTGGCCACTTCGGTGGCCTACACCGACAACGCAGAGGGCGTCGGCACCGCCGGCCACGCGCAGCGGCCCACCGGCTCCGCCATGTTCGTGGCGGTGGCCGGCGCCATGCGCACCGAGTGGCGCTCGCTGGTCAAGCTCGGCGTGATCTCGGCGGCGTATTTCGTGGTGGCCGTGCTGCTCACGAGCTTCATCGACGGCGGCCAGCTGGCACGCGCCTACCTGCTCGACGACATGCCGTCGGCCGAGACCATGGCCAGCAGCGACTTCCAGGTGGCGCGCATGTTCCTGATGTGCCTGAACCTGCCGCTCTCGCTGGCGATGTGGCACGCCCCGGCGCTCGTGCACTGGCACGGCGTGGAGCCGGTCAAGAGCATCTTCTTCAGCGTGGTGGCGCTGTTCCGCAACTTCGGCGCCTACGCCCTCTTCGTGCTGGCGTGGTTCGGCGTGTTCCTTCTCGCGGGCATCGGCATGGGGCTCATCGCCACGGTGCTGATCGGCGTGGGCGCGGCGGCCGGCGGCGCGGCCCTCATCGGCAACGTGCTGATCGTGGGATCGGCACTGGTGCTCGCGGCCATGTCGCTGAGCTCCACCTGGTTCACCTTCCGCGACAGCTTCGATCCGGGCTGATCGACCTCAGGGCCGGCGCCCGTTCACACCGGCGTGAGCTTGGCCACCGACAGCGCGAGCCACTTCACGCCGTGGCGCGCGAACTTGACCTGCGCGCGCGCGTCGTCGCCGGTGCCTTCGAGCGACAGCACCGTGCCTTCGCCGAACTTGTTGTGGAACACCTGCATGCCCGAGCGCAGGCCGTGCGAGGGCGCGGCCTTCTGCGGCGGCACTGGCGGGCTCGCGAAAGTGTCCTTGCTGCCGCCGTAGCCGCCTCCGCTGCTGTAGCTGCCGCCGCCGCCGCGCGTGCTCGCATAGCCGCCGCCATAGCCGAAGGCCGAGGGCGTGAAGGCCTGGTTCTTCGGCGTGAGCCACTTGAGCGCGCCTTCGGGCAGCTCCTCGAAGAAGCGGCTCTTCACGTTGTAGCGCGTCTGGCCGTGCAGCATGCGCGTCTGCGAATGGCTCAGGTAGAGGCGCTTGCGCGCGCGCGTGATCGCGACGTACATCAGGCGGCGCTCTTCCTCGAGGCTCTCGAAATCGCTCATCGAGTTCTCGTGCGGGAACAGGCCCTCTTCCATGCCGGTGATGAACACGCAGTCGAACTCCAGGCCCTTGGCGGCGTGGACGGTCATGAGCTGCACCGCGTCCTGCCCGGCCTGCGCCTGGTTGTCGCCCGATTCGAGCGCCGCATGCGTGAGGAAGGCGGCCAGCGGACTCAGCGTTTCGCCGGTTTCGGCATCGGGCGCGAGCGGCTCGTCGATGACGGGCCGGTTCGGATCGAGCCCCTGGCTCGCGGGCGACTGCCGCAGCTCGTCGATGGGCAGCGCCACCGCATCGCGGCCGAAGCCTTCCTGCGTGACGAAGCTCTCGGCCGCGTTCACCAGTTCTTCCAGGTTCTCGATGCGGTCGGCGCCTTCGCGGTCGGCCTTGTAGTGTTCGACGAGGCCGCTGTGGTCGAGCACCAGTTCGATGATCTCGCGCAGGCTGGCGCCCTGCGTCTGCTCGCGCAGCACGTCGATCTTGGCGACGAAGGCCGTGAGGTTCGAGCCCGCCTTGCCGCCGACGGCATGCACCGCGTCGTGCAGCGAGCGGCCCGCCGTGCGCGCCGCGTCCTGCAGCTGCTCGAGCGTGCGCGCACCGATGCCGCGCGGCGGAAAGTTGACCACGCGCAGAAAGCTGGTGTCGTCGTCCTTGTTCTCGAGCAGGCGCAGGTAGGCGAGCGCGTGCTTGATTTCGGCGCGCTCGAAGAAGCGCAGGCCGCCGTACACGCGGTACGGCACCGAGGCGTTGAAGAGCGCCGTTTCGATCACCCGGCTCTGCGCATTGCTGCGGTAGAGCACGGCCATTTCCTTGCGGTCGAAGCCGTCGCGCACGAGCTGGCGCATTTCCTCGACCATCCACTGCGCCTCGGCCAGGTCGGTGGGCGACTCGTACACGCGTACCGGCTCGCCGGGCCCCTGGTCGGTGCGCAGGTTCTTGCCCAGGCGCTTCTTGTTGTGGCTGATGAGCTCGTTGGCCGAATCGAGGATGTTGCTGTAGCTGCGGTAGTTCTGCTCCAGCTTGATCTGGTGCTGCACGTCGAACTCGCGCACGAAGTCGGCCATGTTGCCCACGCGCGCGCCGCGGAAGGCGTAGATGCTCTGGTCGTCGTCGCCCACGGCGATCACGCTGTTGTTCTGGCCCGGCACGAACTGGCCTCCCGCCGCGGTGCTGCCCGAGATCATCTTGATCCACGCGTACTGCAGGCGGTTGGTGTCCTGGAACTCGTCGATCAGGATGTGGCGGAAGCGCCGCTGGTAGTGCTCGCGCACCGCGTCGTTGTCGCGCAGGAGTTCGTAGCTGCGCAGCATGAGTTCGCCGAAGTCGACCACGCCTTCGCGCTGGCACTGCTCTTCATAGAGCTGGTAGAGCTCGACCTTCTTGCGGTCGTCCTCGGTGCGGATCTCCACGTCCTTCGGGCGCAGGCCGTCTTCCTTGGCGCCGGCAATGAACCACTGGGTCTGCTTGGCCGGAAAGCGCTCGTCGTCGACGTTGAACTGCTTCATCAGCCGCTTGATGGCCGAGAGCTGGTCCTGCGTGTCGAGGATCTGGAAGGTGGAAGGCAGGTTGGCCAGCTTCCAGTGCGCGCGCAGGAAGCGGTTGCACAGGCCGTGGAAGGTGCCGATCCACATGCCGCGCACATTCACGGGCAGCATCGCCGTGAGCCGCGTCATCATTTCCTTGGCGGCCTTGTTGGTGAAGGTCACGGCCAGGATGCCGCCGGCGGAGACCTGGCCGGTCTGCAGCAGCCAGGCGATGCGGGTGGTCAGCACCCGCGTCTTGCCCGAGCCGGCGCCGGCAAGGATCAGGGCATTGCCCGCAGGCAGGGTGACCGCGGCGCGCTGCTCCGGGTTGAGGTTGGCGAGCAGGGGCGAATCGGCCGCTGGGGATGGGGGTGCGCCGGCAGTGGCGTCGTACGAGCCGAAAAGAGACATCCCGGCATTGTAGGAAGCCGGGGCGTCCCGACGCGGCGGCGGGGTTGCCCGCGCCCTCTTACTTCGCGAGTTTCAGCGTGCCCTTCATGATCGACGAATGGCCCGGAAAGGAGCAGAAGAAGGTGTAGCTGTCGGCCGCGCCCAGCTTGGCGACCGGAAAGCTCACGCTGTCGCTTTCGCCGCCGCCGATGATCTTGGTGTGCGCCACGACGCGCGCGTCGCCGGCCTTCACATAGTTCTGCGGCAGGCCGGCAGCGATGCCGTCGGCGGCGACCGCCTGCACGTCGGCCGTCCTGGCAAGCACCCAGTTGTGGCCCATGGCCTGCTTCGGCAGCTTGCCGACGTGCTTGAGCTTGACGGTGAATTCCTTGCAGCTCTTGCTCACCTCGATGGCAGGCTTGTTGAACTGCATCGCGTCGTTGCCTTCGATCTCCACGCTGCAGTCGGCAGCGAAGGCGGAGGAAGCGGCGAGAGAAGCGAGCGCCAGAACGGCGGTGGCGGCGAGGTGGCGGCGAAGCATGGGAACGATCTCCAGAAGAAGAAATGAACGGGGCGCAGGACGTGCTGCGCCAGCGGCATTGTCGAGCGCGCCCGCCGCGCGGCACTGATCTGCATCAAATGGTACTGCCGCGGGCTGCGCATCGCCGCCGCGGCCCGGCCGGGCAGACCGGCCGGCGAATAAGGTCTATACGAAAGCGCGCAGGAAGGCGGAGCACCACCTCCCTATAATCAATCACCGGGCCCAAGTTTCTTGTCGCCCGGTTTTTTTGTGCCTGCATGGCGCCAATGACCGGGCCGGGACCAAGCGCCCACGCCGCCGAAATCGTTCGGCGGCGCACCCTTCACAGGAAGCTTGGTTTCTCATGCAAATCTTCGATTACGACAACATCCTCCTGCTGCCGCGCAAGTGCCGCGTGGAAAGCCGCTCGGAGTGCGACGCCAGCGTGACGCTCGGCGCACGCAGCTTCCGACTGCCGGTGGTGCCGGCCAACATGAAGACGGTGGTGGACGAGCCGATCTGCCTGTGGCTGGCGCAGAACGGCTACTTCTACGTGATGCACCGCTTCGACCTGGACAACGTGAAGTTCGTCAGGCAGATGCACGGCAAGGGCGTGTTCGCCTCGATCTCGCTGGGTGTGAAGAAGCCCGACTACGACACCGTCGACCAGTTGGCGGCCGAGGGCCTGGTGCCCGAATACGTCACCATCGACATCGCGCACGGCCATGCCGACAGCGTGAAGAACATGATCGGTTACCTCAAGCAGAAGCTGCCGGGCTCCTTCGTGATTGCCGGCAACATCGGCACGCCCGAAGCGGTGATCGACCTGGAGAACTGGGGCGCCGACGCCACCAAGGTCGGCATCGGCCCGGGCAAGGTCTGCATCACCAAGCTCAAGACCGGCTTCGGCACCGGCGGCTGGCAGCTCAGCGCGCTCAAGTGGTGCGCGCGCGTGGCCACCAAGCCGATCATCGCGGACGGCGGCATCCGCGACCACGGCGACATTGCCAAGAGCGTGCGCTTCGGCGCCTCGATGGTGATGATCGGCTCGCTGTTCGCGGGGCACGAGGAATCGCCGGGCCGCACCGTCGAGGTCGACGGCGCGCTCTTCAAGGAGTACTACGGCTCCGCCAGCGACTTCAACAAGGGCGAATACAAGCACGTCGAGGGCAAGCGCATCCTCGAGCCCATCAAGGGCAAGCTGGCCGACACGCTGATCGAGATGGAGCAGGACGTGCAGAGCTCCATCAGCTACGCGGGCGGCCGCGCGCTGATGGACATCCGCAAGGTCAACTACGTCACGCTCGGCGGCGACAACGCAGGCGAGCACCTGCTGATGTAGGCCCTCGCCGGGTCAGGCCTCCAGCAGCTGCGCCGCGCCGCGATGCAGCCTGTGGGCCGGGTCCGCCAGCGCGTCGACGATGCTGAAGTGGTTCAGCCCCGGCAGCGATTCGCACACGGGCACGGCGTTGCGGCCCCACGCATCGCGGATCAGCGCGTTGTGGCGGATGAACTCCTTGCTTTCGTCGCCGCCCACCAGCGCGTGCAGCTGGCCGCGCGCTGGGGCCGGCCACAGCGCCGGGCTGGCGCGCAGGGCATCCGCATCGGAGAGCTTCAGGACGTTTTCCAGGAACGGCGTGCGCTGCAGCGGGCGAAGGTCGTAGAGGCCCGAGATCGACAGCGCATTGCGCACCAGCCGCACCGGCAGATCAGGCGAGACTGCCTTCCAGTCGCAGGCCAGCAGCGCGGCCGCCATGTGGCCGCCGGCCGAGTGCCCGGCCACGGTGATGCGCGAGGGGTCGGCGCCGAAGCTCGCGGCATGGCGCCAGGTCCACTCGAGCGCGCGCACCATCTGCATGAGGATGCCCGGCACGGTCACGGGCGCTTCCGCCGTTCCGGGGCACAGCGCGTAGTTGGGCATCACCACGCACACGCCGCGGTCGTTGAACGCGGGCGCAATGAACGAATGGTCCCGCTTGTCCATCGCGCGCCAGTAGCCGCCGTGAATGAACACCAGCACCGGTGCGCCGGGCACGGGTGCCGGAAAGATGTCGAGCGTCTCGTTCACGCCCTGGCCGTAGGGCACGTCGATCCGGCCGGGCAGGGTTTCGCGCACGGCTTGCGAGTCGCGGCCCCAGCGGGCGAAGTACGCCGGGTGCTCCTTCACGCGCGCAAGATTGTTGTACATGCCTTCCAGCCAGGCGGGTTCGTACGAGGCCATGCGGGTTGTGCTTTCCTTCTTTTTTCGAAGCGCGCATCTTGGCATGCGGGCCATGCGTTCCCGGGCGGGTTCTGGTTAAAATCCGGCTTGCGTTGGGGGGGTAGCTCAGCTGGGAGAGCGCCGCGTTCGCAATGCGGAGGTCGGGAGTTCGATCCTCCTCCTCTCCACCATCCCATCAGAAGGGCTCGGATCTTTCCGAGCCCTTTTTCTTTGCCCGGCCGATGGGCACTCCCTTGGGCACCGATACATCTGCTGGCCGGTGGCCGCAATTTGCATCATTCGGTAACAAAAGTACACATTGCAAACGGGGTTAACCGAAAAGTATTGCTTTCGACTACAAAAGTAGTAATGTGAAATCCTCGCAGATATTAATTTTGGCGCAAAAGTGAACCAAGGTGTTACGTCGCACAGCTTCCTTCCCAGGGGCATGGGCGTTTTTTCGTGGTTGGCTGGCAGGGCATGAGCCGCTCTATGCACTTGAAAAAAAAGCGCCATGCAAGCCCATTCCATCGACCCCGATTACGGGACCGACTCCAGCCTCACCGCCGATGCGCTCATGGTGTCGCGGATGCGGCTGGTGCTGTCGGTGTCGGCGCTGCTGGCGGTTGCGGTTGACCTTCGCGATCCGCAACTGCGCGTAGGCAGCGCCGTCTGGCTCACGTTCTCCTGCTACGCGCTCTACAGCCTCGGCGTGTACATCTGCACGCGAAAGGGCCAGCCCTACTTCCAGGGCAAGGCCATCCATTGGTTCGACGTGCTGTGGTTCACGCTCATCGTCTTCGCGAGCGGCGGCAGTGGCAGCCTGTATTTCCTCTTCTATTTCTTTGCCATCCTCACCTCGTCCTTCAGGTGGGGATACGAGGAAGGCGCCCGGGTGACCATGGCCTCGGTAGCCTCTTTTGCCGTCTGCGGCCTGGGAACGAACCTCGCAAACGACACGCCGCAGCTGCTGATGCGCACCACCTTCCTGCTGGCGCTGGGCCACATGATCGGGCACTGGGGCGGCTCGAAGGTCGAACTGCGGCGGCGCCTGTCCCTCCTGAGCCAGGTGAGCCGGCTGTCGAACCCCCGCTTCGGCGTGGCCCGCACCATCGCCAGCACCCTGGAGAAGACGCTGGCCTTCTACAAGGCAAGCCACTGCGTGCTCCTGACGCGCGACACGGCCAATGGCTGCTGGGTCATGCGTACGCTCAGGCAAAGCCACGCGGGCGAGGCGGTCGACGTCGAGACCATCGACCAGGCTTTCGAATTGCCGCTGATGGCGCTGAACCCCGGCCACATCGTGCTGCGCAACCGCCTGCCGTGGCCGCTGAGCCGGCTGTGCGTGCAGGGCCATGCCTTCGACCTGCGCCTGCGCCGCTGGTACCCGCAAGACGAGCCGGGCCTTCGGCGCAGCGCTGCGGTTGCCGCCATGCTGGAGGCGCGCTCCTTCATCAGCGCACCGCTGCCGATGCGCCAGGGAGAGGGACGCATCTACGTGTCGACGAACGAAGGGCTGTTCCGCAAGTCCGATGCGCTGTTCCTTTCGCACATGATGAGCCAGGTCTTTCCGGTGATCGAGACGATCGGGGTGCTCGACCGGATGGCCTCGGAGGCCGCCTCGAAGGAGCGCCTGAAGATCTCGCTGGACCTGCACGACACGGCGATCCAGCCCTACATCGGCCTGAAGCTGGGACTGAGCGCGCTGCGCAAGAAGGCAGGCGCCGACAACCCGCTGGTCGAAGACCTGGACAAGCTCGCCAGCATGGCCGAGGGTGTGGTGGCCGATCTGCGCCACTATGCGGGCATCGTCAAGCATGGCGGAGAAAGCCACTGCGAGTTCATTCTTCCGCACCTGCACCGCCAGGCCGCGCGCATCAAGACGCTCTACGGCATCGACATGGAGATCCTGGTCGATGGCGACGTCCACCTGGACGACCGGATGACGGCCGAAGTGCTGCAGCTGGTGCGCGAAGGGCTGAACAACATCTGCAAGCACACCCACGCGCACCGCGGCTGCATCCGCATCGGCTGCACGGACGGCAAGCTGCAGATCAGGATCGAAAACGAGTCCTGCGGCATGGACTTCTCGGACTTCCGCCCACGTTCCATCAGCGAACGCGCAGCCGCCCTCGGCGGGCATGCGCAAGTCGGCCAAGGCGCGGGCGGCGCCACGGCCGTACTGATCGAAATACCCATCTAGGAAGGCGAAGGTGTCAACATGCAAGCCACAACAACGCACCCCATCGGCGTCATGCTCGTGGACGACCACCAGACCATGCTGTGGGGCCTGTCGAAGCTGATCGACGGCGAGCAGCCGCGCATGAAGGTCGTCGCCACCGCCAACTGCTTCGAGCAGGCGCTGGAACAGACCGAGCACGTGGTGCCCGACGTCATCCTGCTCGATCTGGACCTGGGAGGCCGATGCTCCCTCGACATTCTCCCCAAGCTGCTGTCGAACGACGTCTCGCGCGCGCTCATCCTCACGGCCGAGCGCAAGCAGCAGACGCTGGACCTTGCCGTGCTGCGCGGCGCCAGGGGCGTGCTGTGCAAGGACGCGTCCGCCGAAGAGGTGCTCGATGCGATCGCGCGCGTGCACAACGGCGAACTGTGCATCGACGCGCAGGCCATGGGCCGCGTGTTCTCCGAACTGACCGCACCGAAGAAGCCGGTGAAGGCCGACCCCGAAGCGGCCAGGATCGCGAGCTTGACGCAGAAGGAGCGGCAGATCATCCGCGCCGTGGTGGAAGGCAGCGGCGCCGCGAACAAGACGCTCGCCTCGCGGCTGTTCGTGACCGAGCACACCTTCCGCAACCACCTCACGTCGATCTACCAGAAGCTCGACGTGGCGAACCGGCTGGAGCTCTACATCTACGCGATCAAGCACCAGCTCGACGCCGCGGCCCATTGAGCGCGGGCGCCGGGGCTCAGTGCCCTCCGACGAGCATCGGCGCGATGACGCGAACCATGCGAATGACCGCCGGCGTGAGGATGACCATCGAGATGCATGGAAAGATGCAAATCACCAGGGGCAGAAGCATCTTGGTGGGCACCTTGGCGGCCAGCTCTTCCGCGCGGACCTGGCGCTTGTGGCGCAGGTCGTCGGAAAACACGCGCAGCGATTCGCCGATGCTGGTGCCGAAGCGGTCGGCCTGCGTCAGCATGGTGGCAAAGGTGCCGATCTCCTCCACGCCGGTGCGAAGCGCAAGGTTGTGCAGCGACTTCTCGCGCGTGCCGCCCGCGCGCATCTCGAGATTGGTCCAGTGCAGTTCCTGCGCCAGGGCCTCGCTGTTGACGCGGATCTCCTCGGTGACCTTGACCAGGGCGGCATCGAGCCCGAGGCCCGCCTCGACGCACACCAGCATCAGGTCGGCGGCATCGGGAAAGTTTTCAAAGATCTCGCGTTGGCGCCCCTTGATCATCATGCGCAGCACGATGTTGGGCAGGTAGCAGCCGAGCAGCGCAGCCACCGCCAGCCACAGCAGGGTCGTGAGCCCCTCGTTCGCCCCGGCGATGCGCATGGACAGAAAGGCCAGACCGGCCAGGCCGAGCGGCAGCAGCGTCTTCAGGCCGAAGTAGAACAGGCTCGCATCCGGGTGACGGATGCCCGCGTTCAGGAACTTCAAGCGCAGCGGCGAGGTCTCGCCTTCGCCGGTGGGTGACGACAACTGGGCAAAGGGGCCCACGACCTTGACGGCGGTCTCGACCCAGGCTGACTTGCCGGACGAAGGAGCCACAGCCCGTAGGCGCTGCGCTGTTCGCGTGGGAAGCATCCAGATCGCGAATCCGCCGATGGCGAGGGACACGGTCACGAACACGAGGATGGGAAACAACATGGCATTTCTCCTTCAGACACGGATCTTCACGATCTTGCGCAGGATCAGCACGCCGACCACCATCAGGCCCAGCATGTATTTGACGGCCGTGATACCGATCGGGTCGGTCCACAGCGGCGACATGAACGCCGGATTGAAGGCATTCATGAGCGCCGTCAGCGCAAAGGGCATCAGGCCGAGAATCCAGGCCGAGAGGCGCCCTTCCGCCGACAGCACCCGCACCCGCGCCAGCAGCTTGAGCCGGTCGCGGATGAGCCGGCTCAGGTTGCCGAGCACCTCGGTCAGATTGCCGCCGGAGTCGCGCTGGATCAGCACCGACACCACGAAGTAGCGCATGTCGGTGAGCGGCACACGTTCGCTCATGTTCGTGAGCGCCTGTTGCAGCGAGACGCCGAAGCCGACCTCGTCGGCCACCATGCGGAACTCGCCCGCAATGGGCTCGGACATTTCCTCGCCGATCATCTGCAAGCTGCTCGCGAACGAATGGCCGGCGCGCAGCGCGCGCGTCACCAGGTCCAGCGCGTCCGGCAACTGTCTCTCGAGATGCGCCAGGCGGCGGCTGCGCCGGTGGCTCAGGTAGAGCAGCGGCACCGCCGCTCCTGTGGCTCCCACCAGCAAGGCGATCCACGCGGGCTGGTTCGCAAGCGACGCCGTCGCAAAGAAAACAAGCATGCCGGACAGCGCACAGGCCAGCAGCACATGGGACACCGTCCACTCCAGCCCGGCCTGGAGAATGAAGCGGTCGAGGCGGTGGGCACGAGGAAGTTTCAGCAGAACGCGCTGCATCCATGGTGCCTCGCTGAGCACGCGATCCTTTACGAGCCGCGCCTGCGCGATGCGGTCGGTGGCGGCCGAGAGCGCCTGCAGCCGCTTGCCGATCTTCTGCACCCCGGGGGCCCTGTAGGACCGCCACAGCATGTACAGGCCCTCGATCACCATCAGCACCGTCACGAAGACCAGCACGGACAGCGTAATGAGCGTGTCACCAACCAGGTTGTCGAACATGACGGCCTCCTATTCGTAGTGCTTGTCGGGATCGAACATGGTGTCGGGCAGCACCACGCCGAAGGAGTGCAAGCGCTCGACGAACTTCGGCCGCACGCCGGTGGCATGGAAGTAGCCGCGCACGCGACCGTCGGGGCCCATGCCGGTCTGGCGGAACGCGAAAATCTCCTGCATCGTGACCACCTCGCCTTCCATGCCCGTGATCTCCTGGATGCTGGTGACCTTGCGCCGGCCGTCGACCAGGCGCAGGACCTGGATCACGACCGTGATGGCCGACGCGATCTGCTGGCGCACCGAGTGGTGCGGCAGGTTCAGATTGGCCATGCTGATCATGTTCTCCAGCCGTGCCAGCGCGTCGCGCGGGCTGTTGGCATGGATGGTGGTCAGCGAGCCTTCGTGGCCAGTGTTCATGGCCTGCAGCATGTCGACCGCCTCGGCGCCGCGCACCTCGCCGATCACGATGCGGTCGGGCCGCATGCGCAATGCATTGCGCACCAGCGCGCGCTGCGTGATCTCGCCCTTGCCTTCAATGTTCATCGGCCGGGTTTCCATGCGCGCCACGTGAGGCTGCTGGAGCTGGAGCTCGGCGGCATCCTCGATGGTGATGATGCGTTCGGTGGCGGGAATGAAGCCCGAGAGAATGTTCAGCAGGGTCGTCTTGCCGGCGCCGGTGCCGCCGGAGATCAGCATGTTGATCTTCGCGCCGGCCAGCCCTTCGAGCATCAGCCCCATTTGCGGCGTCAGCGTCTTCAGGTCGTTCACCAGGTTCTCCATCTTCAGCGGGATCTTCGCGAAGCGGCGAATCGACATCATCGGACCGTCCAGCGCCACCGGCGCCACCACCGCATTGACGCGCGATCCGTCCGGCAGCCGCGCATCGACCATGGGGCTGGATTCATCGATGCGCCGCCCCACCAGTGAGACGATCTTGTCGATGATGCGCAGCAGGTGCTTCTCGTCGGTGAAACTCACGTCCGTGAGCTCCAGCCGGCCCCGGCGCTCGACGTAGACCTGGTCGTGCGAGTTGACCAGGATGTCCGACACCGTCGGGTCGGCCATCAACAGCTCGATCGGCCCGAAGCCGAGCATCTCGTGCTGGATGTCGCGGATCAGCGTGCGCCGCTCGATGTCGTTCAACGCCTCGGGCTCTTCCTGCAGCAGCCGGGCGATCATGGTTGAAATCTCGTGGCGCAGCACTTCGGGCTTCAGGGTTTCGAGCACTGCCAGGTCGAATCTGTCGAGCAGCTTCAGGTGCATTCGCTCCTTCAGGAGCTTGTAGGAGTCCGAGGCAAAGGAGGAAAGCGCCGCGTCGGCCACAGGCGGCGCCGGCGAGCGCGCCACCGGCGCGGCTTCGATCGCATTGAGCTGTTCTCTGAATGACATGTGGACCTGCCTTGCTGTTGGAGGAAGAAGATGCGTCGGGGCGCAGCGCGGGAGTCAGGCGCGGCGAAAGAGCCGGCCGATGAAGCCTGGCGCTTCCTTCGGACGTGGGCTGAGCGTGTGAGATATTTCCTCGAGCCGCTTGCAGAGCGCGCTGCCCCGTGACATTTCCGCCAGCGGCACGCCGCGGTTGATCGAGGCGTCCACGTCCTTGCCGCCGTCGGGCACGCTGATCAGCGTGGCTCCGCCCAGCGAACGGCGCATGTCGGACAAACCGATCTCCCCGCCGCCGGCGCTGCGGTTGACCAGCAACTCGACCTTTCCGGCTGGGTAGCCGAGCGACTTGAACACCTGCATCAGCCGCGTCACGTTGCGGATGTGCGGCAAGCTGGGCTGAAGCACCGGAAAGATCCGATCCGCGCGGTCCATCACGCGGATGGCGAGCGGATCGATGCGCAGGCCAAGGTCGAACAGCACGAAGTCGTACTGCGCCACAGCTACCTGCAGGATGGCATCGATGTGCTCGGCCTTGACCTCCAGCGCGCGCGAAAGATCCTCGGGCGCCGCAAGAATGCTGAAACCCGGCGCCACCTTCACCGTGCTTGCCGCAAGCAGCGAGGCATCGAGCCGGCCGATATCGCGCGCTACATCGGCCAGCGTGGAAGTGGGCCGCAGGTCGCTCACAAAGGACAGCGCATCGCCGAATTGCAGGTTCAGGTCAATCAGCAGCACCGAGCGGCGCATCGAGAGCTGATGGCCGATGTTCGTCGCAAGAAAGGTTGAGCCACTGCCGCCCTTGCATGGCATGAACGCGACTACCTGGCCCGCCTCGCGCGCCTGCGCGCCGGCCATCTTTACTGCGATGCGCTCCACGGCCGCCTCGAGCGCCGCCGCCTCGGGCGGCGAAGGCAGCACTTCGCGCACGCCAGAACGCATGGCGAGAATCAGGAACTCGGGCGTCTGCATCGCGCACAGCAGCACCACCGCGATCGCGGGATGGCGCATCGTGAGCTGCTCCACCATGGCCACCTCATGGGGGTCGCAGCACATTCCGTCCACCAGCAGCAGCTCGGGCGCCGATTGCTCGACCACCCATTGCATGCGGCTCTTGCCTCCTTCGAACACCGAGACCGTGTGGGAACGGGCTTCCAGCACCATGCGCATGTTCTGCAGGTGGGCAGGATTGGGGGAGATGATCGAGATTTTCATGATGATGTGCCTCGGGGTTAAGTGCCGATTAGGAGCAGACGGCGTTGCTGTTCGGGTCCTGCCCCATGATTTCGCGCGGCAGGTAGGTGGAAAAACCCGGCATCGGGATCGGCGAATGACTTCCGAAGCCAATGGGCGAAATCCACTGGTAATCGAGATCGACGATGCGGACATTCACGCCGCTGCAATTGGCCGCGGTACAGGTCGCGCTGACGCTGCCTGCCGCGTCGTACCAGTCGATGCTGACGTTGGCCGCCGTCAATTGAGGCAGGAACTTCTGCATGTTGGAAAGCACGATGGTGGCGTCCCGGTCGCACACGACGGCTGCGCGAGCGCCCCAGCGCGTCGCTTCAGCGGCCGCATTCCACGTCCACAACATGCGCGCGAAATCCATGATGCCCAACAGGAAGGTCAGGAAGAGCATCAGGACCAGCGCGAATTCCACAGTGGTCGCACCGGTCTGCCTTGTTCGGTTCATGATTGACCTCGCATGGTGGCGGAGATATCCCCGAAAGGAATGTCTCCGTTCACATCACCGAAACTGAGCCCGAACGCGCCGGTGAGAAGCGGGCGGAACTTGTATCCCGTGACCTTGACGGTGACGGTATTGATGGCCGGGCCGCTGCCCTTGAATTGCCAGGTCGGGGCTGGGACTTGAGAAGTGGCAAGACCCAGGACCAATGGCGAGCCGGTACCGGCCGGATTGCCATAGACCACCAGGTTTTTGGCAATCGTGATCTTGGTGGGGTCCGTGGTTGCGATCGACGGATCCTGAGTGGAAAGATAGCGAGAGGCGTCTCGCAGCGATTTCGCGATGGTGTTGTACTGATACAGCGCCCGCCCGAATTCGGTCGTGATGAACGTCAGGATGAGCAGCAATGGAAGGATCAGGGCAAATTCAACCAGGGCCACGCCGTTCTGCTTCTTTTGCATACCACCTCCTACTGAACGAGCGTCGGGACCATGGGCCCGCTTGTGCCGCCGGCCAGACCTGCGGTGGCGCATGGACTGCCGGCGGACTCCGCATTGCCGATGAACTCGAGCCACATCTTTGACTTCTTCCCGCTCGCGTTCTTCTCCAGCGGATGCAGCATCAGCATGCAGGCAAAACCTTTGAGTGTGATCGACGGGCAGTCGACCACTGCGGTCGTGACCACGCGTCGATTGGCGCCCTTGGTGTAGTCGGTGGAATTGAAATTTCCCTGGGTCTTGAGGTTCTTGGTATCGGGATCCTTGTTATCCCCTTCGTACGGCGCGAATGAATTGCGCTTGGCGGCAAATCCATTCGAGCTGGGGTCGTCATACCTACCCGGTTTGGTGAGGGCAGCGCTGTCGGCGTACCAGGCGTACCCGGTCTGATCGGGGACGGCCGTCGCAGCGCTGAGGCTGCCCTGATAGATGCCGAAGCGGGTATTCCAGGCGGCGACCGCTCCGTTGGTCTTGCCCGCCTTGCCGACTTCGGTTTCCATGCCGGGAAGGCCGCATTGCCCACTGCTCGTCAGGAGATCCTTGATCTCGCGTGCCCCGCCGCCACTGCCGGAAAAATCCACCCAGCGAAACTGACCGGATTCCACATCGTCGTTGTCATTGGTCACGCCCTCGATCCATTCACCGCGCGTGAACCCCCAAGGGGCGCTCGCAGATTTTTGGCAGACACCGATGGGAACCAGGCAATTGGATTGAGACGGCGCCCTGGTGGCAACGGCGACAGCGGCGACGCTCTTCGATGACCCGTAAGTGCCATCCCCACTGAACGCGCTCAGGGCATTCAGGATCCAAGGGGCAATGCCCGACTTCGTGTGCAGGCACTTGGCGTACCTGGCATTCGCGACCGGCGTGAAGGTATGGCTATAGGTGCCGACCAGCGAATCGCTGAACACGATCTCGGCCTGGGCAATGCCGGTCGCCTCGCCTTGAAAATTGATCTTGTTGAGATCCGCCGCGGTCTTGCCTGCGCTGGTGGCACGCGTCAACGCATCGCTGGCTCCGTCGAGTTCTTGCGCGGCAGACAGGGCACAACTGTCCAGGGCAGTCTGCAACTCCGTTTTCACAATGAAGAGACGGCCAAAGTCCAGCGCAATGCCCATGAATCCGAGGAGGAAAAGCAGAACCAGCGCCACGGTGATGATTACCGCGCCGCTTTGGCGGTGGCCAGAAGTGTGGACTTTCATGATCGGCTTCCTGTGCAGTGGGGTCGGTTCTGAAAACCCGGCACGTCAGCCGCAAACCACGCCGCCAAGGCAGGTTCGGACAAGATCGACAAGGTCGCTGATGCCGCTTTCCGCTACCAGTGGCTGCAGCGCGATGATCAGCAAGATGGAAATTACGGCAATGGCCAGCGCGTACTCCACCACTCGGGTACCGTTCTCATCTCGCGGGAATGACTTGAACATGATGACTACCTTGCTTTTGTGCTATTGGCCGCTTGGACGGCGGGCGGCGGAGACGAGTGCGACGGTCGCTATCACGACACCTTCATGTTTTTTGCGACTGTCCGTCCTGTACATGGAAGACCTCGTTGATTGGAGATGAATCGATGAAGCGGTGATCGCATTCGAGGCAAGTGGGCTTGAGTCCAGGAAGGGCCCAGGCGCCACTGCCACGTTTTTTTTGCAAGTGGGCGCTACTACCCAAATCACCCTGCGCAGGTAACCATGTCCCCCGAGAGACAGGCGGCGACGCGTTGAATGAAGGTTGTGAAGTAACCCCCGGTGGTCAGGCCCTGCAGCGCAATCACGAGGGCAATCGACACGACTGCGATGATCAGCGCGTACTCGATAACTTGCGCGCCGTCCTCTTCCTTGACGAACGAGGACATGAAGTTGCCGGCACGGACAAAAAGTTGGTTCATTTTTTCACCTTTGAAATTGCAGTAAGAAAAACAAAAAATCTTGCATTGGTTCTGGGGTTTGATTGACTTCTATCTTCGTGAGGCAACTCCTTTCTGTTCGAACTCGAGAATCGTTCGAGGGCCGCCTAACGGCCCCCACCGCCGCTGTCTCCGCTACCAATCCCGCCACCGATGTTGATGACGTTCACCGCCGGCGGCGGCGCCTTGTAGGACTTCTGGTACTGCACCATCGACTCGCGCGCCGCGCGGCCGTCCATGCCCACAACCGGGTTCCCGTCCTTGCCGGCATCGGGATTGATCGTCATCTTCCTTTTCGCGTCGCGCACCGCATCGCCAAAGCGCGCGTCGTAGTTGGGCGTGACATGGGAGCAGCCGGTGGCCAGCAGCAGCGTCAGCGCGAGAGTGGTCGACTTGATGAACATGGTGGTGCTCCTCGCGGGTGTCATTGGGGTTGGCCGGCCGGTGCAACCGGTGCCGGGGTAGCGCTTTCGAGGCTGCCGTTCAGGTACACCTCCGCGCGGCTGGGGACGACGTGGTTGTCGGTCGGAACGCGCGGTACCTCGGCCAGCGGACGAACCAGGCGCGGCGTGATCACGAACATCAGCTCGGTCTGGTCGTTCTGGAACTCGGTGCTGCGGAACAGCGCCCCCATCACCGGCACTTCGCCCAACCCGGGGTAGCGCTTGATGGATTCCGTGACATTGCTCTTGATGAGCCCCGCGATGACGAAGCTCTGGCCATCGTTGAGCTGCACGGTGGTGTCGGCGCGGCGCACCGTCAGCGAAGGCAGCACCGCGGTCGCGCCGGCCACGGTGGTGAAGGGCGAGCCGGTCTGCGACAGGTCCGACACCTCCGAGACCATCTTGAGGTTGACGCGTCCGCCGTTGAGCACGGTCGGGGTGAACTTGACCCCGATGCCGAACTCCTTCTCTTCCAGCGTGATGTTCGTCCCCCCGCCGCCGGCGGCGCTCTGCGCGACCGGGATGAAGATCTTTCCGCCCGACAGGAAGCTTGCCTGCTGGCCGCTGATGGCCATGATGTTGGGCTCCGCGAGGATGCGCACCAGGCCGTCGTCCTTCTGGCCGTCGATGCCGATCGAGGTGCGGCCGATCCTTATCGCCTCGAGCAGGCCGCCGCCTCCGCTCAGGAAACTGGAGATCAGCGAGTAGCTGTCGCGGCCGCCGTTACCCGAGCGGCTCAGGCCGACGCGCGCACCGAGCCGGTCCAGCAGCGTCTTGCTGACCTCTGCGATCTTCACTTCGAGCATCACCTGCTGCGGCGCCGTCACGCGCAGCAGGTTCACCACCTTCTTGCCGTCGGCGCCATAGGCCATGGCCAGGCTCATCACGTCGTCGAGCTTGAGCGCATCGCTGATCTCGCCGGTGAGCACGATCGATTTTTCGGCGCTGCGTACGCGGATGTGGTTTTCCTCCGGCATCAGCTCGGCGAGCTTGGACTGCAGCGCGCCCGGATCGATGGTGACGATCACGTCCTTGATGTAGCAGGTGCCGTCGACGCTTTGCAGTACGACGTTCATCGAGCCCGCCTGGCGGCCGCGGAAGAACAGGTCGGTCGGGCTCAGCAGCGTGACGTCGACATCGGCGATGCCGTCGCCCGCGTGCGCCGCCGTGGCGGGGGCCGGCTGCCCCGCGGCTGCGGGTGCGGCGGCCGGCGTGCGGCTCGGCGGCTGGCCGCTGACCACGATGCGCGCAACGCGTGCCTTCAGCGGAATGACCACCGACTTGCCCAGCACGGCGTAGGTCGGCTGGTCGTCCGGAATGATCGCGGTGCAGCGCCGGGTGGCGGGCGCAACCGGTGCTGCAGCCGGGGTTGCAGCCACAGCAGCAGCAGCCGCCGCCGCCGGCACCGCGTCCGCGGCCATCGCGGGTGCCGCCAGCGCCATGAGTGCCGCCAAGAGCCAGGCGGGTGAAGAAGAAGAGAGATGTTGCACTTGTGGTTCCTCCTGCGGGGGTGATCAGAAGCAGTTGAGCGTGCGGGCTGCGTGCTGGATCACTTCCACGCACTCCGATTGCCGCTGCGCCATGGGGGCGGTGCGCGGCACGCGCGCGGGGGCCGGCCGCGCTGCCACGGTGGTGGAGATCGGCAGGATTTCCTTCTCGCCGAACAACTGGCCCTTGGTGATGCCTGCGGTGGCGACCGTGGTCTTGTCCATCTGGTTGCGCAGCACCAGCGAGAGGGTTCCCACGCTGCGTGCCAGATCAAGCTTTTCGGAGTCCTCGAGCGAAAGCTCCAGCGTCACGGCGCTCACGACCTTCGGCTTGGTGTCGTCGCGGTTGGCTTCCTGCGCCACCGCCAGCACCAGCACTTTCTCGAGCACGGTCTTGCTGATCTGGCGGTTCTCCTCGCCACGGTTCTTGTCCTGCTGCGCGTTGACCATCACGTCGACGTAGTTGCCCGGCAGCGCGAAGCCCGCCACGCCGACCACGTCGTTGACCCGCACGGTCATGGCGCGCTTGCCGCTGGCAATGACCGCCGAGAGCCCGCCCTGGGTGCCGACGGGCGCGAGCTTGCCTTCCAGGATGGCCTCGCCGCGCAGCACGCCGACCTTGACCACGCGGTCCTCCAGCGACTTGGCGTCCTTGAAGGAACCGGGCGGCAGCGAGCCGCTCGGCCAGTCGACCAGCGACAGCATCTGGGGGTTGACCCGGCTGCCGAGCTCGATGTCGACGGCGGCCACCACCACCTTGTTGGATGCAATGCCGCCCTGTCGGGAGACCCAGCCCGCTGCGTAGACCGCGGCCGCCAGGCCGGTCAGGAGGGCCAGCAGAAGCAGCCCGAGCGCCTTGATGTTTTTCATGCGAATCTCCGCCGTGGATGAAATGAAGAACGGGACGGGCTAGACGAAGCCCAACTGATGCGCCAGGACCTGTGCGATCGTCCCCACGCAAATGCAGATGCCGTAAGGCAGCTTTCCGATGGATTGCCGCGTGTCGATCGTTCCGCTCGGCCGTATGCCCGCAATGCCCGAGACGACGATGCCCTGCGCAGCACCCTTGACGTTGGCCAGCATGTGGCCCAGGCGGCGGCGGTGGATGGCCACCGCCACGGCCGCAAAGCCGCCGACGATGCAGGTGAACAGGATGGCCTGCAGCGTCTGATAGGGGCCGATGAAGGCGCCGACCATCGCCATCAGCTTGACGTCGCCCGCTCCCATGATCCCCAGCACATAGAACGGCAGCATGATCGCGAGGCCGGTGCCCAGGCCGCCCAGGGCGTTCTGCACCCCGGTCAGCGGCGTGCGCGCCGCGAAGGTGCCGTAGATGATCGCGAACACCATGCCGCCGAAGGTCAGCCAGTTGGGAATGCGGTAGAAGCGCACGTCGCTCACCGCGGCCATCACCAGCAGCACGAAGAGCCCGCCCATGCGGAAGTCCGAGGCCAGCATGGCCAGCAGATCGAGGACAGCGTTGAATTCCTGCATGCTGCGGCCCCCTTCAGGCGCTGCGCCGTACGGCAAGCAGCAGGAGCAGGCACACAACCACCACCAGCGAACCGATGAGCGCGGCTTCCATGAACGACATGCCCGCGTCCTCGCGCAGCAGGGTCATGAAGCTTCTTGGCAGCAGGTTGAGCGTTTCCATGCGTGTTCCCCAGTGATGGTTGTCGACTGGCACCGCTTCATTCCCCTTGCCGGGCCGAAGCGTCTTGCCGTGGAGTCACTGTAGAAATCGCGCCGCCTGCGCACATGAGCAGTGCGCCCCTTTTCCAGGGAGACAAGTGCCCCGCCCTCTTGGCCCGCAACCATGACAAACCGCCTGCCTGGAAGCGGCGCGCGGCGGAACGAAAAAAAGGGCCCTGGCGTTGCCGCCAGGGCCCTTGCTGTTGCTCTTGCCTCAGCTCAGGTGTCGAGCGTCAGGTGCTGGCCATGCAGCGCCGCGGCCGCGGGCGACGCAAGAAAGCCGATGGTCTGCGCCGCGACGGCGGTCGACACCCAGTCGGCGGGATTGGTGTCCGGCATGGCCTGCCGATTGGCCGGCGTGTCGAGCACGCTGGGCGCCACGCTGTTGACGGCCACGCCATGCGGGGCGGCCTCGGCGGCCATGGCTTCGACCAGGCGCTGCAGCGCGCTCTTCGACGCGATGTATGCCGCCATGGCCGGCAGGCCGCGCGCCGCCACCTTGGCGGTCACCGCCACGATGCGGCCGGCGCCGTGTTCGATCATCGAAGGCAGCACCGCCTGCGTCACTGCCACGAAGGACCAGGCGTTGAGGTTCATCATCCGGTCCCAGCTTGCCCGCGTGAGCGCATGCGTGGCCTCGCCCATCTCGAAGCCGCCGGCAATATGGACCAGCGCGTCGATGCGGCCGAAGGCCTTGAGCGCCTGGCCCGCAAGCTCCGACATGTCGGCTGCCGAGGTCACGTCGCCCGCCAGCAGCAGGTGCTGCGAATTGTCCAGGCCCGGAAAGACCTCGGCCAGGCGGTCCGCCCGGTGGTCGACCAGCGCCAGGCGCGCGCCCTGCTCGAGAAAATGCTGGACTACCGCGCGGCCCAGCGCACCCGCGGCCCCGGTGATCACAACATGGGACATGGTGGTCGTGTCTGTCATGGAATATCTCCTGCTGGAGGGCCGCGGCCCGTCGATGATGACGAATGCTAACCCCGCCGCGCACAAAATCGTTGAGCCCCGGAATTTTTACGCTATACTTGCGGTCTTGCCAAAAAACGCAAAACGTTTTGTGCAAGGGCTCTTAGCTCAGTTGGTAGAGCAGCGGACTCTTAATCCGTAGGTCGAGTGTTCGAGTCACTCAGGGCCCACCAACCAACATCGCGGAAACGCTGAAAAGCCTGCTACTTCATCGGTAGCAGGCTTTTTTATTGGCTGTCCAGCCAGGCCTCCACAAACCGCGACAGCACTTCCCGCTTTTCCCTGAACTCTGCAAGCAGGTATTGGCGCGCATGCTCCTGTGCCAGTTCGTTCGACAAGAACCAGGCCTCGCGCGTCGGGTCTCCATGCGGGGGCGGCGCGCCCCATGCTGCGGCGCCGTTGCCTAGAAAAGCTTCCGTCACGGGCAGGCGCCCATCGGTGCGGCCCAGTTCCGACAGCGGATTGCGCGGGCCGCCGAGTTCGATGCGGGCGTGCACGATGTCCTCGTCCACCGCGATGGACGCCCCCAGGCCGCCTTGCTGCTGCACCTGCCAGAGCTGCGCGGCACCGGCATGGCGCACCCAGCTTTCCAATGCCCGCGCAAGGCTTTCGATGATGGCTTGCTTGTTGTCCATGCGGCACTCACTCCTTCATGTTCAATGTCGACGCCTTGCAGCACTACCACTCGCCGACCTCGCGCACGCGCTGGTCGAGGTCGGGATATTCAAGGCTGCGGTCCGTCGGCGCAAGCGAAGGCGCCGGTGCGCCCCGCCCGGCCGCCATGCCGATGCCCAGGCGCTGCGCAAGCGCCCACGCCATGCGGCGGCGCGGCTGCGCCGGACGGACTGCGATCATGCGGATGGGGGTGTTGCTGCGCTTGCGCATGGGGGCTCCTTGGGTTGATGGCGCGGGTTTTTTCTCCATTTCGGTTGTGTCCTCGCGCGACGGGCAGCACCCTGGGGTGCTGCCCCGTACGACGTCGCCGCACAGGAACGGTCCACTTTCCTGCACATCCCGCCAGGCCGTCCACGCGGCTGGAAACTGGCGGTGTGGCGAAGGCACACCCGAAATGGCAAAACAAAAAGGCCCGGAACCTTGCGGTGTCCGGGCCTCTGGTGAAGAGAGCTTGGGAAGTGCGCTTTAAGCGCAACCTCCGCCCGGGGGCATCTGACCTTTGAACACTGCAACGCGCACGAGCGATCGGCCCGAAGCGGGTCGAATGCTGGTGAGGTTCAGTGCGGCGGAGGTCACGATGATTCCTGGTGAAGTTTTTTCTTTGTGCGGCCGGAACCGCGAATGAGCCGAACTGTAAATAGTGTTTACGGCAGCGTCAACAACCGGGACAATCTTTCGTTGTCTCGTTGTTGTTGTTTTCAAACAGTGCCCAATATCACCGTCGCGCGCCGCCGCAATGTTCTTGCGCTGCACCGCCGCTTTCTCGAAGGGGCCATTGCCGCCGGCCTGCCTGCCAAGGGACTGGACCAGGCCTTTGCCAGGAAGATCGAAATCTCGCCCAGCATGTGGAGCCAGATCAAGAGCTCCCGCCCCATCGGCGACAACCTGGCACGGCAGATCGAGCAGCATTGCGAGGTGGAGGCAGGCTGGCTCGACAAGGAAGACCGCCCCTCCGAAGTGCCCGATGCGGCCGAAGAGCGCTTCATCGCGGTCGCGCGCGAGGCCTGGCGGCACGCCAATGCCAAGGGAAAGAGGGAACTCAGCGGCTGGCTCAAGCAGCGCGCGGCGCGCGCGCCCGGCGACGAGCCGCCGCCCTGATGCGCTTCAGGCGAGCGAGGGCGCGCCGCGCAGGATGGCCGTGCGCAGGTCTTGCGGAATTTCCACGGCGCGATGGCTCTCGAGCGATGTGGTCACGAGCACCTGCCTGAGCTGCATGCGCAGCTCGCCGCTGGCGGGGTCGAAGCAGCGCAGCGCGAGCGCCATGGAGCGCGAGCCCAGCCGCTCCACCGCCAGGCCCAGCATGACTTGATCGCCCATCCGGCTCACGGCGCGGAAGTCGGCCTCGAGCCGCACCGTCGGCAGGCCGATGCGCCGCTCGCTGATGAGCGCGTGGTAGCCGATGCCGAGCCCTTCGCTCACCCAGTCTTCCACCAGGCCGTTGAGCATGACGAAGTACTGCGGATAGAAGACGATGCCCGCCGGGTCGCAATCGGAAAAGCGGATCATCCGCGCGCGCTGGAACTCTGCCTGGGGCGCTTCGGTTTCGCCTGCGCTCGTCGCCATCAGCCCTCCTCGCCCGCAGGCTCGCTGCGCATCACGTGCACGCGCAGCTGGCCGAGCTGGGCATGCATCTGCCTGACGGTCTTCATGTCGAGGCCCGAGAACATCTCGAGGATCCATTGCTCGTGTTCCTTGGCCATGGTCTCGAAGCTCGCGCGGCCCTTGGGCGTGAGGCTCACGATCCACGAGCGGCGGTCGTCGGGGCTGTGGGCGCGCGCCACCAGGCCATCGCGCTCCAGCTCGTCGGTCAGGCCCGTGACGTTGCCGCCGGTCACCATCAGGTAGCGCGACAGCACGCGCATCTTGAGGCCATCTTCATAGCGGTAGAGCTGGGCCATGTAGTCGAAGCGCGCCAGCGAGATGCCGAAGCGCTCGCGCAGCCGGCGCCGGATCTCGGCCTCGATCTGCGTGGTGCTGGCGAGCATGCGCAGCCACAGCCTGAGCATGGCGTGGTCTTCGCGGCCGGCACGGGCTTCGTGGCCGAGCTCTTCGGCATCGCTGAGCGCGGCGTGCGAGGCATCGTTGCGCATCACATCACCTCTCCGCCCGACACCGAAACCGACTGCCCGGTGACGGATGCGGCGCCGCTGCCGCAGAGCCAGCGCACCGCGTCGGCCACCTCGGCGGGCTGCACGATGCGGCGCTGCGGATTGACGCTGGAGAACTCGGCCAGCGCATCGGCCTCGCTGCGCCCGGTCTTGCCCACCACGTTGGCAACGCTCGCGCGTAGGATGTCGGTGTCGGTGTAGCCGGGGCACACCGCATTCACCGTGACGCCCTTGCGCGCCACTTCGAGCGCAAGCGAGCGCGTGAGCCCGATCACCCCGTGCTTGGCCGCCGCGTAAGCCGCGACGTAGGCATAGCCCTTCTGGCCCGCGGTGCTGGCGATGTTGACGATGCGGCCCCAGCCGGCTTCGAGCATGTCGGGCAGCGCGGCCTGAGTGCACAGGAAGGTGCCGGTGAGGTTCACCGACAGCATGCGCTGCCAGAGTTCGGCCGAGGTCTTGAGAAAAGGCGCGCTCTCAGCCGCGCCCGCGTTGTTGACGAGGATGGCGAGCGGCCCGCGCTCGGCGCGCGCCAGCGCGAAGGCCGATTGCACCGCCTGCGCGTCGGCCACGTCGGCCGCGGCCACGCCGTGGCCCCGGCCCGCGAGCGACGCGGCCACACGCTGGAGCGCATCGAGGTCGCGCCCGAGCAGCGTGAGCGTTGCGCCCTCGGCAGCCAGGGTGCGGACGATCTCGGCCCCGATGCCGCGTGCGGCGCCGGTGACGAGGGCGTGGCGGCCGTTCAATGAATTTGCGTGCATACCTGAATTGTTTAGTTCTGAACTATTTTAGCGTGTGCGGCGCATCGCCTGTTCAGCGCATGAAGCGGCCGCCATTGAGGTCCAGCGTGGCGCCCGTCATGAAGGCCGTCGCGGGCGACGCGAGGTAGACCACGGCGGCCGCCACCTCTTCGGGCCGGCCGAAGCGGGCCAGCGGAATCTGCGCCTTGAGCGCCTGCTGCCGAGCCGGGTCCAGTGCATCGAGCGCGGGGCTGCGAACCGCTGCCGGCGCCAGTGCATTCACCGTGACGCCATGCGGTGCGAGTTCCTGCGCAAAGCTGCGCGTCAAGGCCAGCAGCGCCGCCTTGCTGGCTGCATAGTGCACGCCGGTTGCGGCGCTGGGCTGCTGGCCCGCCAACGACGCCAGGTTGACGATGCGGCCGGCTCCGCGCTCGCGCATGTGCCGCCCGGCAATGCGGCAGCCGAAGAAGCTGCCGCGCAGGTTGACGGCCAGCACGTCGTCCCACTCTTCGGGCGTGATGTCCCAGGGCGAAGTGAACGGCGTGCGCGCGGCGTTGTTGACCAGCACGTCGACGGCGCCGAAATGGGCCACTGCCGCTTCGAAGCAGCGGGAGAACGCCGCCTCGCTGCGCACGTCGAGCTCCATCGCGATGCAGTCGGCGCCCGTGGCGCGCAAGCCCGCGGCTGCGGATTCAGCGCCGTGGGCATCGATGTCCGCCAGCACCACGCGCGCACCCGCTTCGGCCAATCCGCGCGCAATGGCGGCACCCAGGCCCTGCCCCGCGCCGGTCACGAACGCGGCCCGGCCGGCAAGCGGTGGCGGCGCGGAACTCATGCCGTCGTTGCCGGGGGACGCAGGCCGGGCCGCCCGTCCCAGGTCTGTTCGCTGACGCCGCGCTCGCGCAGCTTGAACTTCTGCACCTTGCCGTTCTCGGTGCGCGGCAGGTCCGGCAGCACGTCGATGTAGCGCGGCACGGCGAAGTACGGCAGGCGGCTCTCGCAGAAGCGCGCCAGTTCGGCCGGGTCAATGCGCTGGCCCTCGCGCGGCACCAGCGCGGCCATCACCTCGTCCTCGGCCAGTTCGGATTGCACCGGGTACACGGCGCACGAAGCCACGCCAGGGTGGCTCAGCAGCACCTGCTCGACCTCGAACGACGAGATGTTCTCGCCGCGCCTGCGGATGGCGTCCTTGATGCGGTCGACAAAACGAAAGGCACCATCGGCATCCCGCACCACGCGGTCGCCGGTATGGAACCAGAGGTTGCGCCAGGCCTCGACCGTCTTCTCGGGCATGTTGAAGTAGCCGCTCGCAAAGGCATGAGGCTCGTCCGCGCGCAGCAGCAGTTCGCCGGCCTCGCCTGCCGGCAGTTCCGCATCGCCTTCATCGGCCACGCGCGCCTGGAAGCCGGGGCGCAGCCAGCCCATGACGCCGCCGCGCGGCGAATCCGGCGCGGTGGCGATCGCGAAGTTGGTCTCGGTCGATCCATAGCCCTCGAGCAGCGGCACGCCGGTTCGCGCCCTGAAGGCCTGCCCGGCCGCCGACGGCACGCCCGGCCCGAGCCCGATGCGCACGCGGTGATCGCGCTCGCCTTCGCCCTCGGGCTGGGCCAGCAGGATGGGCACCATCGCGCCCAGCAGGTAGACCACGGTCGCTCCGTTGGCGCGCATCGACGGCCAGAAGCCCGAGGCCGAGAAGCGCGATTCGAACACCACCTCGGCCCCGGTCAGCGCGGCCTGCGCGAAGGTGTTGAGCGCATTGATATGGAACAGCGGCAGCGTGGTGCACAGCACGTCGTCGCGGCCGACGCCGAGCACCTCGGCGCTGTTCACGCCCCACCAGAAATACTGCGCATGCGGGCAGACCACGCCCTTGGCCGGGCCGGTGGTACCGGAGGTGTAGAGGATGGCGAGCGGCTCGCCGGGCTGCACCGCGGCTGGCGCAATGGCTGGCCCGCCTTCGGGATAGCTCGAGACGCGAATGCCTGCAGGCGGCACCCATGAAGCAGCCGCCTCGCCGACGACCCAGAGCTCGCGCAGCGCCGTGCGCCCAAGATCGGCCGTCGCCAGCCGTTCGAGAAAACCCGCCTCGATCACCAGCAGCTTCGCCTCGCTGTTGGCAAGGAAGTATTCGATCTGCGGCCCCATCGACGCGGTGTTGACCGGCACCACCGACGCACCGAGCCAGCCCGCGCCGAGAAAGGTTTCGAGAAACTCGATGCGATTGCCGCACATCACGGCGATGCGGTCGCCGCGCGCCACGCCGGCCTCTGCCAGCGCGCCGGCACGCAGCGCAGCCGCTCCGGCCGCGTCGCCATGCGTCCATGGCCGCCCCGCGATCCGCAGCAGCGGACGCCCGGCGAAGCGTTCCGCCTGCCGCTGCAGCATCGCGGGCAGCGTGCGCTGGCCCGGCGGCAGCGCGCGCGCCTCACTCGTCATCGTGCGTGCCTCCGCCGAGGTAGGTGGCCTGCACCCGCGGATCGCTCGCGAGTTCGCCCGATGCGCCCGACAGCGCGATCTCGCCAGTTTCCAGCACGTAGCCATGGTCCGAGCTTTCGAGCGCGGCGCGCGCGTTCTGCTCCACCAGCAGGATCGAGACGCCGTCCTCGCGCAGCTTGCGCACGATGGAAAGAATGTCGCGCACGATCAGCGGCGCGAGGCCGAGGCTGGGTTCGTCGAGCATCAGCAGGCGCGGCGCAGACATCAGGGCACGGCCCACCGCGAGCATCTGCCGCTCGCCGCCCGAGAGCGTGTCGGCGCGCTGCGAACGGCGCTCGGCCAGGCGCGGGAAGCGGTCGTACACCGACTGCAGCCGCTTCTTCATTGCATCGCCGCGCAGCCGCTTCGCGTAGGCGCCGAGCTGCAGGTTGTCGAGTACGGTGAGCTCGCCGAACAGCTCGCGCTTTTCGGGCACCAGGCACAGGCCGCGCTCCACGCGCGCCTCCACGTCGAGGCCCTGCAGGTCTTCGCCCTCGAAGCGCAGCGTACCCTTGCAAGGCAGCAGTCCCATCGCAGCCGCCAGCAGCGTGGTCTTGCCCGCGCCATTGGGGCCGATCACCGAGATGATCTGCCCCGGCTGCAGGTTCAGCGACACGCCGCGCACCGCCTCGACCTGCCCATACGACACGTGCAGGTCGCCAATCTCCAGCATCGCCGTCATACGACACTCCCCAGGTAAGCCGCCTGCACGCGCTCGTCGGCGCGCACCGCCGACGGTACGCCCTCCACGAGCTTGGAGCCGAAGTTCATCACCACCAGACGGTCCACCAGTTTCATCACGAAGTCCATGTCGTGCTCGACGATGAGGATGGTCACGCCCTCCTCGCGCAGCTTGCGCAGCAGGTCGCCGAGCGCCATCTTTTCCTTGCGGCGCAGGCCCGCCGCGGGCTCGTCGAGCACCAGCAGCACCGGGTCGGCGGCCAGCGCACGTGCAATCTCCAGGATGCGCTGCGTGCCCAGCGGCAGGCTGCCCGCGAGTTCGTGCGCGCGGTCCCCCAGGCCGATGCGGTCGAGCTGGCGCTGCGCCTCCTGCAGGATCTGCGTCTCTTCCCTGCGGTCGAGCCGCAGGCCTGCCTTCAGGATGCCCGAGCGGGTGCGCGAATGCGCGCCCAGCGCCACGTTGTCGAGCAGGCTCATGTGCGGCCTGAGCTTCACGTGCTGGAAGGTTCGCGCCAGCCCCAGCCGCGCCACCTGCCGCTGCGGCATGCCGGCGATATCGCGGTCGAGAAAGCGCACCTGGCCCGAGGTCATCGGCAGCGTGCAGGTCAGCAGGTTGAACATGGTCGACTTGCCCGCGCCATTGGGCCCGATGAGCCCGACGATCTCGCCCGCATTCACCTCGAAGCTCACGTCGTTGACCGCCACCAGCCCGCCGAAGCGCTTGACCGCGCCGTTCACCGACAGCACCTGCGTGCCGCGCGCGGGCAGCTGTCGGTGCGGCAGCGGATCGACCGCGGGCGCTTCGTGGCGCGAGGCAGCTTGCGTGCCGGCGCGGCGGCGCGTCCAGCGCCGCAGCAGGCCCATGAGGCCGCCGCGCGCAAAGTGCAGCAGCAGGATGAAGAGCGTCGCAAAGGCAACGGCCTCCAGCTGGCCGGCGCGCTGCGTGAGCATCGGCAACACGTCCTGCAGGCCGTTCTTGAGCACCAGCACCAGCGCGGCACCCACCAGCGCGCCCGCCAGCTGCCCGAGCCCGCCGGCCACCGCCATCAGCAGGTATTCGATGCTGGCGCGCACGTCGAAGGGCGACGGGCTCACGAAGCGGTTCATGTGCGCATAGAGCCAGCCCGCCAGCCCTGCGAAGAGCGCCGCCGTGACGAACAGCGTGAGCCGCACGCGGTAGGCGTCGGCTCCCACGCTCGCGAGCAGCGTGGCACCGCCGCGCAGGCCGCGGATCGCGCGCCCCGGCCGCGACTGCAGCAGGTTCTGGCTGAACAGGCAGGCCAGCCCGACCACCACCCAGATCAGGTAGTACATGGAACGCGGATCGGCCAGCGACCAGCCCGCGATGCGCAGCGCCGGAATGTTCGACAGGCCCGTGTGGCGCCCGAGCGCATCGACGTTGCCGAACAGCATCGCGATCGACAGGCCCCAGGCGATGGTGCTGAGCGGCAGGAAGTGCCCGCCCAGCCGCAGCGTGAGCATGCCGATGGCCAGTGCCGAGAGGCCCGTGAGCAGCAGCGCGAACAAGAGGCCGATCCATGGCGACATGCCTTGCGTGGTGGTGAGCCAGGCCGTGGCATAGGCCGCGATGCCTACGAAGGCCGCCTGCCCGAACGAGGTCGCTCCACCCACGCCGGTGAGCAGCACCAGCCCAAGCGCCACCAGCGCGCCGATGCCGATGTCGTTGAGCAGCGAGACCGTGAAGCTGCCCGCCACTGCCGGCACCAGGGCCAGCACGGCGACCACCGCGGCGATCCCCACCATGCGTTTGCGGTTGCCGTTCATTGCTCCACCTCGTCTTCTTCCTCTTCGGAGTGCGCGGCCATGAAGGACCGCAGCATGAGCACCGGTATCAGCAGGCTGAACACGATCACGTCCTTCAGCGCCCCGCTCCAGAACGAGGCGAAGCTTTCCACCACGCCGACCGCGAGCGCGCCCACGGCCGTCATCGGATAGCTCACGAGCCCGCCGATGATCGCGGCCACGAAGGCCTTCAGGCCGATGATGAAGCCCGAGTCGTAGTACATGGTGGTCACCGGCGCGATCAGCACGCCGATGAGCCCGGCCAGCAGCGAAGCGCAGCCATAGGCCAGCAGCGCGGTGCGCACCGGCCGGATGCCGACCAGCCGCGCGCCCACGCGGTTGACGGCCGTGGCGCGCAGCGCCTTGCCCGCCACCGTGCGCTCGAACACCAGGAAGAACAATCCGCTCAGCACGATGGCCGCACCCACCATCAGCACCACCTGGCCGCTGACCGTGAAGCCGTCGCCCAGCGTGAACACGGCACTCGTGAGCGGCGTGGTGCGCGAGCCTTCAGGCCCGAAGAACAGAAGGCCCAGGCCCGAGAGCAGGAAGTGCAGCGCCAGCGAGACGATCAGCAGCACCAGCACCGAGGCATCCGCGATCGGCTGGAACACCACCCGCGCGAGCAGCGGCGCAATGGGCACCACCAGCAGCACGGCCACGGCAATGTGCACCGCCACCGGCACGCCGGGCCGCGCGGCCAGCCACGCCAGCAGGCAGGGAATGGCGGGCAGCACGCCCCACATCAACACGGCTTTCGGAATGCGTGCGGCCTCCCTGCGCCGCAGCAGGCTGCCGATCTCCGTCGCCAGCGCGAGCGCCGCGAGCACGGCGACCATGCCGATGGTCGGCGGCACGCGGCCGGTTTCGAAGGCCGCGAGCGACAGGGCTGCGAAGGCCGCGATGTCGCCGAACGGCACGAACACCACCCGCGTGACGGAAAAGATCAATACCAGCCCGAGTCCGGCCAGCAGATAGACGGCACCGTTGGCCAGGCCATCGGTGACGAGGATCAGCGCCACGTCCCATGTCATGGAAAAGCCCTTGGCAATATCGTTGTCGTTGTTGTTGCTTGCATGGGGTGGTTCAAGGTGCGAGCTTCCACTGGCCGTTGTCGAGCTTGACGATCACGCGGGCGCGTTCGTCCACACCGTAGAGGCTGCCGGGCTTGAAGGTGTAGACGCCGTGCGTGCCCACCACTTCCTTGGTACTGAAGATGGCATCGCGCAATGCGACGCGGAACTCGGCCGTGCCCGGCTCCGCCTTCTTCATGGCACGCGAAGCGGCATCGGCAAACACCAGCCAGCCGTCGAAGGAATAGGCCGAGAACGCGTCGCTGGTGGGCGCGTTGTTGACCTTCTGGAACACGGCGCGGAAATCGGTCGCGATCTTCTTGGTCGGATGGCTGTCGGGCAACTGCTCGGCCACGATCACCGGGCCGGTGGGCATCAGTGCGTTCTGCCCCGCGGCACCGACCACGCGCACGAAGTCGGGGTTGATCAGCCCGTGCTGGCCGTACACGCCGCCCTTGTAGCCGCGCTCCTGCAGCGCAAGGAAGGGCAGCGCGCCCGGCGTGCCGGCACCGCCCGTCATCACGGCATCGGGCCGCAGCGCCACGATCTTCAGCACCTGACCGGTCACCGAAGCGTCAGCGCGCGCATAGCGCTCGTTGCTCACCACCTTGATGCCGGCTTCGGGCGCGGCCTTCATCAGTGCGTTGTAGACCAGGTCGCCCCAGGCATCGGTGAAGCCGATGTAGCCCACGGTCTTGACGTTGTTGCGCTTCATGCGCTCGACCACCGCATCGATCATCAGCTGCGTGGGCTGCGCCACCGTCATGACCCAGGGGTTCTCGGCCGGGTCGAGCAGGATGGGCGTGAGGCCGATCATCGGCACCTTGGCTTCCTTGCCGACCTGCGCCATGGCAATGGCGGCAGGCACGCCCGAGGTGCCCATCAGCACATCGACCTTGTCCTCCTCGATCAGCTTGCGGGCATTGCGCCCGGCCGTGGTCGGGTCGGAGCCGTCGTCCAGCACGATGAGCTGCACCTTGCGGCCGTTGACTTCCGGCTTGTAGGCCAGCGCGGCCTGCATGCCCTTGGCATAGGGCACGCCCAGCGAGGAGTTGGGCCCCGACAGCGACACGCTCAGGCCGACCTTGAGGTCGGCCGCGAATGCGCTCGCAACACCACAGGCGGTCAGCGCCGCGGCGAGGGCACCGCGCGTCAAGGTCTGCATCAGGCTCTTCATGTCGTAGCTCCGGTGAGGATGGATGGGTGGATGGAAATGGACGGGGAAAACTCAGATGAACAACTGGATCGCCGGCAATGGGCGCGCGGCGTTGAGCAGGTCGATGCGCTTCTCGCGGATGGCCCATCCCTCGGGCGTGCGCACGAGGCGGTGGCGGGCGGTGCCGGTCAGCAGGATCTGCGATTCGCCGCGCGCTTCGATATAGAGGAACGGCGTGCGCAGGCGCACTGCATCGCTCGTCTCTTCCTCGATGCGCGAAGACTGCAGCACATGCTGGCTGTGGCTCGCGGGATGCTGCGAATGGGCACGCGGGTTCTTCAGGCGATCCACGCGCAGCTGCAGCAGCAGCCGGTCCTCATACGCCAGCGAGTTGTGCGAGAACGGATCGGCCTGCGCGGCGCCGAGCAGCGGAATCCAGTAATGGCCGTCTTCGGTGAAGAGCGCCAGCCAGTCGTCGAAGCGCCGCTCGTCGAGCAGTGCGGCCTCATGGGCAACGAAATCGCGCGGGTCGCCATTCATGCCGCGGCCTCCATGCCCGCCACCATCGACCTTGCCCAGGCGCGGAACTGGTTGCGCATGAGCAGCTCGTTCGTGCCATTGGTGGTGAGGGTCGGCTGCGCGAGTTCGGCCGCGTCGTAGTTGCGGTGCAGGCTCACCCATTCGTTGCCGCCGGCGCGCAGGCCCTGCTGGATGCTCTCGAACAGGTGCACGTCGTCGTGCGCAACCACCGACATCGGCGAGAACACGAGCCGGTTGTAGCTCATGGCCCGTTCGAAGAGCAGATCCGGCGCACCGGCTGCGCGGAAGCTCCAGGCCTCGACGAGCGTGCGGTCGGCGGCCAGCGGGCGGATCACGCGGATGGCCTGCGGCGAGCCCTTGACCGACAGGCTCGGATAGAAGACCGAGTTCTGCGGCGAGCGCTGCAGGATCTCGGCCGCGCGCTCCTCGCCATGCGCGGCGCGCATCGCAGCCTCGTACTCGGGCAGCTGCGCATAGTTGGAATGGATGCTGAAGCTCACGCCCAGCACGCTGTGGCCATTGGCGAACACGCGTCCGCCCATCCTGTCGAAGAACTCGTAGCCCGAGCCGAAGGGCAGGATCTGCTCCATCGCCATCGGCTTGGGGTCGGTTGGGGCATGGCCTTCCCACAGCGCCTCCGCCGCCTTGGTGGCCGACTCGTGCGTCGACATCGGATGCACCGTGTCGTTGATGTTCTCGAGGTACATCTTCCAGTTGCAGTGGACGATGTTGCGCAGCACGCCGCCGCCGACCGTGAGCCGGCCCTCGGGCGAGCGGTCGACCATGTTGTCGATGGCGCCGAGCACCTCGCCGAAGTAGTCCTCGAACGAGGGGCCGGTGTCCGCGAGCCGCACGAAGACGAAGTCACGGTAGACCTTCACGTGCTTCACCACCGAAAGCCCCCGGCCCGACTCGCAGGCCTTGAGCTGCGTGCCTTCGTAGCCGTTCTTCAGCGGCACACCGAGCGGCGCGCCGTCGAGCCTGTAGGTCCACGCGTGGTAGGGGCAGCGGAAAAAGCGGCCGGTGTTGCCGCATTCGTCGGTCACCAGCTGCGTGCCCTTGTGGGCGCAGCGGTTGTACATGACGTGCACCGCGCCGTCGGGCTGGCGCACCATGAGCAGCGGCCGGCCCGCAATGTCCTGCGCCACGAAGTCGCCGGGTTCCGGCACCTGGCTCGCGTGGCCGAGATAGACCCAGGTGTTCGCGAACAGGCGTTCCTGTTCGAGCGCGAAGATTTCCTCGCTCAGGTACAGGTCGCGGTGCACGCGGTCGTCCTGCACGAGCGCGGCGATGCGGTCCGGATGATGGCGGTAGCTGGTCATCGGCGGGCGCTCAGCTTCTCAGGGAACGAGCTTCCACTGGCCCTTGTTCATCTGCACGATCACCACGCCGCGCTGGTCGGAGCCGTAGCGGTCGTCGGGCTTGAAGGTGTAGATGCCGTGCGTGCCCACCAATTCCTTGGTGCTGGCGATGGCGTCGCGCAGCGCGCTGCGGTACTGCGGCGTGCCGGGCTCGCCCTTGGTGCGCGAGGCCGCATCGGCCAGCAGCAGGTAGGCGTCGTAGGTGTAGGACGAGAAGGCATCGGTCGGCACCGCGCCGTTCACCTTCTGGTAGGCGTTGCGAAAGCCCATCGACACCTTCTTGATCGGGTTGCTGTCGGGCAGCTGGTCGGCCACCAGCACGGGGCCGCTGGGCACCTGCAGGCCTTCGATGGCGGCACCACCCACGCGCACGAAGTCGGCGTTGATGAGGCCGTGCGTGCCGTAGATCTTTCCCTTGTAGCCGCGCTCGGCGAGCGCGAGGTAGGGCAGCGCGCCGGGCGTGCCCGAGTTGCCGGCAAACACGGCATCGGGCCGCTGCGCGACGATCTTGAGCACCTGCCCGGCCACCGAGGAATCGCTGCGCGCATAGCGCTCGTTCGCGACCACCTTGATGCCGGCCTTGTCGGCGCTCTTCACGAGCGAGTCGTAGGCCAGGTCGCCCAGCGCATCGGAAAAGCCGATGAAGGCCACCGTCTTCACGCCGGACTTCTGCATGCGTTCGACCACGCCTGCGACCATGAGCTGGAACGGCTGCGACACGGTCACGGTCCATGCGCCTTCGGGGCCGGGGATGGTGACGGGCGTGGGCGAGATCAGCGGGGTGTTGAGTTCGCGCGCCACCGACGCGATGGCCATCGCGCCCGGCACGCCCGAGGTGCCGATCAGCACGTCGACCTTGTCTTCCACCACGAGCTTGCGCGCGTTGCGCCCGGCGGTGGTGGGGTCGGACGCATCGTCGAGCACGATCAGCTGGACCTTGCGGCCGCCGATTTCCGGGTGTTCGGCAATGGCGGCGCGAATGCCCTTCTCATACGGCACGCCCAATGCGGCGACCGGGCCCGAGAGCGAGCTGATGAAGCCGATCTTGAGGTCGGCCGCCATGGCTTGTGCGGCCGCGAATGCTGCTGCAGTGAGTGTCAGGATTCGGGTCAGGTTCTGTTTCATTGTTGGTGCTCTAGCTTGTGGTGTCTTTGGGGTGGTCTTGCACTACTGTTCGGGACGCTGTTGTTCAGGGCGCGTGCACAGGCCACCGGGTACTCCCCTCCGCGAATGTCCCCCGCCTTCGGCTCCTCCTTGATTTCGCTGCGGGGAGCACCCGATGCCCTGTGCACGATGGGCGCAGCGCTTGTGCTGGCCGATCAACGACCGCTCTGACCAACGATCACGCCGATGGGGTGCCTTGCGCAGCGAAATCAAGGAGGAGGCCGAAGGCCGGGGGACATTCGCGGAGCAAGGTACCCCGTCGGCGTGGTCGCGCCCCGAACAAGGCAACGAGCGCACAATCCGACGCAAAGAAGAGCAAAGTGTCATTTCAGGGAACCAGCTTCCACTGTCCCTTTTCCAGCTTCACGACAACGCGCGACCGTTCGTCCGATCCATAGCGGTCCGTCGGCTTGAAGTTGTAGACCGAGTGCGTGCCCACCAGCTCCTTGGTACTCACGATGGCGTCGCGCAGCGCAAGGCGGAACTGCGGCGTGCCGGGCTCGGCCTTGGTGGCGAGCGCGCGCTGGGCCGCGTCGAGGTACAGCAGCCAGGCATCGAAGGTGTAGGCCGAGAAGGCATCGGTCGGCGGCGCGCCGTTGGCCTTCTGGTAGGCCGCGCGGAAATCCATCGACACCTTGCGGATCGGGTTCTCGCTCGGCAACTGCTCGGCCACGATCACCGGGCCGGTGGGTGCCAGCAAGCCTTCGACCGAAGCGCCGCCCACGCGCACGAAGTCCGGGTTGATCAGCGCATGCATGCCGTAGATCTGGCCCTTGTAGCCACGCTCTGCAAGTGCCAGGTAGGGCAGCGCGCCCGGCGTGCCCGAGGTGCCGGTGATCACCGCATCGGGACGCAGCGCCACGATCTTCAGCACCTGTCCGGTCACCGACGAATCGGCGCGCGCATAGCGCTCGTTCGACACGATCTTGATGCCGGCCGGCTCCGCGCTCTTTTGCAGCGCGTCGTACACCAGGTCGCCCCAGGCGTCGGAAAAACCGATGTAGCCGACCGTCTTCACGCCCGACTTCTTCATGCGCTCGACCACCGCGCTCACCATCAGCGGCGCAGGCTGCGGCAGCGTGACCATCCATGCGCCCTCTTCGCCCGGCAGGTTGGCGTTGGCGATCGAGATCAGCGGCGTCTTCGTTTCGCGCGCCACGCCGGCAATGGCCAGCGCGCCGGGCGAACCTGCGGTGCCGATGATGACGTCGACCTTGTCCTCGTCGATCATCTTGCGGGCATTGCGCGCAGCCGTGGATGGATCGGAGGCGTCGTCGAGCTGCACCAGCTGGATCTTGCGGCCGCCGATGTCGGCCTTGTAGGCGATCGCGGCCTTCATGCCCTTCTCATAGGGAATGCCGAGCGACGACACCGGACCCGACAGCGACGTGATGAAGCCGACCTTGAGATCGGCCGCCCAAGCGCCCGCGGCGCTCAGGGCGCCGAAGGCCGCGGCAATGCCCGCGATGGCACGGAATCGGTTCAGGACTTTCATGGCGATGCTCCAGGGTGATGTTTTTGAATGGAACGGATGAACGCGGAAAAAACTAGAGGGCGAGGCTGCCGACGCTGGTGCCGCCGCAGACGTAAAGCACCTGCCCGGTGACGAAGCTGCTGTCGGGGTCCGCAAAGAAACGCACGGCGCGTGCCACGTCGGCCGCTTCGCCGAGCCGCTTGACAGGCACGGAGGCGGCGAGCGCGCGTTCCTTCTCGCTGCCGGCCTCGACCACGTCGTAGAACATGTCGGTGCGGATCGGGCCGGGCGCCACGACATTCACCGTGATGCCGTCCGCGGCCAGCTCGAGCGCCCAGGTGCGCGCCATGCCCAGCATGCCGGCCTTGGTGGCCGAATAGCTAGTGCGTGTGGCCAGGCCCAGCGCGGCGCGCGACGACAGCAGCACCACGCGGCCGAAGCGCTGCGCGCGCATCGCGGGCAATGCGCCCTGCACCAGCTGGATGGCACAGCCCAGGTGCAGGTCGACCAGCGCATCGAGATCGACGAGCTTCACGTCAGGCAGCAGGGCCGCGCGGATGACGCCAGCGTTGTGCACGATGGTGGTCGGCGAAAAGCGCTCGACCAGTTCGCGCACCGCTTCGCCCGTGGCGGCGCGGTCGCTCAGGTCGACCTCGATGCTGTGCAGCTTCGGGTGGCCGATCCCGGCCTTGCGGCGCGCGAGCGACACCACCTCGTAGCCCTGCGCGAGCAGGTCTTCGCAAATCGCCTTGCCGATGCCGGCGCTGCCGCCGGTGACGGCCGCGACCTTGGGCGCCGTGCTCATGTTGAAGCTCCCACCAGCGCGAGCACCCGCAACGGACTGCCGCTGCCCTTCTCGATCTTGAGCGGCGGGCAGATCAGCACCGCGCCCGAGGGTGGCAGCAGGTCGAGGTTGCTCAGGCATTGCAGCCCGTAGCGCCCCGCGCCGTGCATGTAGTAGTGGCACGGATACGGCGGCCGCAGGTGGTAGCCCTGCCCCGCGTCGGTGCCGATGGCCTCCGAGCCGAAGCCCAGCACCTCGCGCTGCTCGACCAGGAAGCGCACGGCCTCGGTGCTCGGGCCGGGCGTGTGCTGTCCGGTCTCGTCGAAGTTCTGGTAGGCCTCGGGGTCGCTGCGCTTGGACCAGTCGGTGCGCATCAGGACCCATGCGCCCTTCGGGATGCGGCCGTGTGCCGCTTCGTAGCGCTCGATGTCGGCCACGCTCAGCAGGTAGTCGTCGTTCGCCTGCACGTCGGCCGAGCAGTCGATCACGCAGGCCGGCGCCACGAAGTGCTGCACGGGAATGGTGTCGACCGAGTTGTTCGGCAGGTCGCGGCCCGAGATCCAGTGGATGGGCGCGTCGAAGTGCGTTCCGGTGTGCTCGCCGCAGGAAAAATTGTTCCAGTACCAGCCCGGGCCGCGCTCGTCGTACTTCGACACTTCCTCGATGCGGAAGGGCCAGCACTGCCCCATCTCGGGCGGCAGCGCGATCTGCGGGAACTCGGGCGTGAGCGTCTGCGTAAGGTCGATCACGCGGATGCGGCCGCTGGCCATCGCGGTCACGAGGCCGCCGAGAATTTCTGCGGCGGACATCAGTTCGGTCGTCGTGGTCATTCGTTTTGGCTCCTGTCTCAGCCGCCCGCCGCGAGTTCGCGTTCGAGCACCTTCGGGTTGTCTCGCCAGCGTTCCAGCCATTCCTGCGCCACGTCGCCGGGATACACGTCCTCGACGCCGTCGCGCAGCGCCTTCACGATGGCATTGGCCAGCGCAGATGGAGCCAGCTTGGGCGGCGGTGTGTGCTGGTTCCATTCGTCGTCGATGGGACCCGGGAACACATTGATCACGCGGATGCCGGCCGGCCGCATCTCGGCGCGCAGGCACTGCGCGAGCGAGTGCGCCGCCGCCTTCGAGGCGCTGAAGGTGCCGTGCGGCGGGAAGTTGCTGAGCGCGTAGATCGACAGCAGGTTGACCCAGGCCGTGGCACCCGTCGCGCCGTCGGCCGAGCGGCCCTTCAGCGCGGGGCCGAACTCCTGCGCGAGGCGCAGCAGACCGAAGTAGTTGATGTCCATCTCGGCCTTGGCCACGTCGGTGCCGCGGCGCGCGCCGATGCCGAAAGTGCGGTGCACCTCCGCGTTGTTGATCACGATGTCGACCTTGCCGCCGATGGAGCCTGCGAGCTCGGTCACCTGCCGGCCGTTGGTGAGGTCCAGCGGCACCAGCGTGACTTGCGGCAGCGCCGAAATGTCGTCAAGCCCGTCGCCCATCTTCTTCCACGGCTCGGCATGGCCGACCCAGACGATGTCTGCGCCGGCCTTGATCAGCGCACGCACGATGGCCTGGCCGGTCTCGGTCTTCCCGTCGGTCACCAGCACCTTGCGGAACTTCGGGTCGCTGGTCATTTCACGCAGCATCTTGTCGTCGGCCATGTGGGGACTCCCTTCAATCGGAAAACCAATGAGAACGGCCTGGCCCGCGCGGTCGAGCCGGGCGCCGACACGCACACGCTCGGGCGCATCACCGACCTCGCCGTGCAGGTGGACCATGAGCGTCGGGCCGGCATCGAGGTGCACCAGGCCCAGCCGCCAGGGCAGCCGTTCGCGGAAGAACAGGTCGTTGCTGTGGTGCAGCGTGGTGCTGCCGAGCAGCTCGCCCTCGCCGCTTTGCTGCCGCCAGCGCAGTGCGGCCGAAAGGCACTTGCGGCAGACCTCGCGCGGCGGGTACTGCACCGTGCCGCAGTCTTCGCAGGTCTGCAGTTCGAAGCGGCCTTCGGCGGCGGCGGCCGTGAGGCCGAGCGCCACGCGGCCGCGCGCGCCGGGCGGCAGGTTCATCTGCCGGGTGCGCAGCACCGGGTTCTTGCGCGGGGGGCGCATCAGGGGCATCGTCATGCCGATCTCCCGAGAATGACGGCGCCTGTGCACAGGCAGCGGTCGTAAGTGACCATGCCGAAGCCGGCGACGAGGCCCAGTCGGGCGTTCGGCACTGCGCGTTGTCCGGCTTGGTCCGTGAGCTGCCGGATCGCCTCGACCATGCCGAGGAAGCCGCCCGCCGCACCGGCCTGCCCGGCCGAGAGCTGCCCCCCGCTCGTGTTGTTCGGAAAGCTGCCGTCGAAGGTCAGGGTGTGCGATTGCACGAAGGCCGGGCCCTCGCCCTTCTCGCAGAAGCCCAGGTCCTCGAACTGCATCATCACGATGACGGGGTAGTCGTCGTAGGTCTGCACGAAGTCGAGTTCCGCGGGCTGGATGCCGGCCTGCGCGTAGAGGTCGTCGCGGTCCATGCGCCAGCCGCCCTGCACCATCACCGGGTCTTCGGCATAGGCGTTGTGGCGTTCGATGGCGCCGCGGATCACCACGTGCGCAAGACCGAGGTCTCGCGCGCGCTCCTCGCTCATCACGAGGAAGGCGTCGGCACCCGCGCAGGGCATCACGCAGTCGAAAAGATGGATCGGGTCCGAGATCGGCCGCGCGGCCATGTACTCGTCGAGCGTGAGGCCCTTCTTGAACATCGCGTTCGGGTTGCCGAGCGCATTGGTCCGCTGGTCGACGCAGATGCGGCCGAAGTCCTCGCGCTTCGCGCCGTAGGTGCGCATGTAGTTGGCCGTGATGAAGGCGAAGATCGAGTTGGGCCCGCCCGAACCGTAGGGATAGCTCGCATCGCGCGCGAAGTTGCTGAAGCTGCCCAGCGTCTGGCGGAAGGAGTCGACATGATTGGTGTCGGCCCCCACGCAGGCCACGATGTCGGCATCACCCGCCTGCACGGCGCGCGCGGCGCGGCGCAGGCACATCACGCCCGAGGCGCCACCGGTCGGCACATGGTCGAGCCAGCGCGGCGACAGGCCCAGGTGCTGCGTGACGCCCACGGCGGTGTCGGGCGCAAGCGAGAAGCTGCTGAGGCAGAGGCCATCGATCTGCTCCTTGGCCACGCCGCTGGCTTCGACCAGCGCCTCGATGGCCTGCCCGATGAACCAGTGCGCGGTGCGCGTGGAGTAGCGCACATAAGGCACCGTGACCGGCACGGCCACCGCGACGCCTTCGTAGGAGAGCCGCTGCTTCGTCATGCCTGCCTCTTTTTCATCGCGCGCGTGTCGATGCAATGGCTCTGCCCCGGCAGCGACTGCGCCATCTCGCGCAGCTGCCCGCGCTGGATCTTCTGCGACGGCGTGAGCGGCAGCGCATCGACGAAGGCCACGTAGCCCGGCGCCTTGTAGTAGGCCAGCTGCGCGAGCGCATGCTCGACGATGCTGGCGGCGAGCTGCTCGCGCTGCGATGCATCGGCGCCTTCGCGCACCACGATGCAGGCCAGCACCTCGTCGCCGCGCACCGCGTCGGGCGTGGCGGCCACGGCCGAAGCCTTCACCGCCGGGTGCTGGTTGAGCACGCTCTCCACTTCGACGGCCGAGATGTTCTCGCCGCTGCGGCGGATCACGTTCTTCTTGCGGTCGACGAAGAAGAAGTTGCCTTCGGCATCGCGGCGCACCAGGTCGCCGGTGTGGAACCAGCCGCCGGCCCAGGCTTCGCGCGTGGCGTCGTCGTCCTTCAGATAGCCCGAGAAGAAATAGCGCTTCGGGTCGCTGCCGGCCGAACGCACCAGCAACTCGCCGGGCGCATCGACGCCGACTTCATCGCCGTCTTCACCCACCAGGCGGATCTCGACAAAGTCCTCCTGCCGGCCGAAGCAGCTGGTGCCCACGAGCCGCGGCTCGCGATTGGCCATGATGCAGGCGGCCGCGCCGGTCTCGGTCATGGCCCAGGCCTCGACCAACGGGAAGCCGAAGCGTTCTTCGAAGGGCGCGTGGTTCTTGCGGTCGACGCCGGCACCGAAGCCCCAGCGGATCGCATGGTCGCGGTCGGCCGCCGATGCCGGAGCGGAAAGCAGCATCGCGGGCATCACGCCCAGGTAGTGCGCAATGGTCGCGCCGCTTTCGCGTGCGCTCGCGAGCCAGGTCTTCGGATGGAAGCGGTCGAGCTGCACCAGGCAGCCGCCCGCGATCAGCACCACCATCGTGGAGAAGGCCATCGCGTTCATGTGGTTGAGCGGCAGCGGCGTGATGACGCGCTCGGCATCGCTCCGGATGCTGCAGACGCCGTCGAGCGCCGCATACCACTCGCCGGCGCGCAGGAAGTAGGCGTTGCTCAGGATGCAGCCCTTGGGGCGGCCGGTGGTGCCCGAGGTGTAGAGCAGGCCGCATTCGGTGTCGGCGCCGATGGGCTCGCGGGCGCGCGGCGCGCTGGTCCTCGCACGCGGCACCTCGTCGTCGGGGCCCATCGTCTCGAAGGCCACGCCGGCCTGTGCAGCCGCCGCGCGCAGGTCTCCGGCGCGCTCCGGCAGCGTCACTGCCAGGCCGATTTCGCTGTGGCCGATCAGGTAGACCAGTTCGGCCGAGCGCATCTCCGCGTTGATCGGCACCACGCTCGCACCCAGTGCGTTGAGTGCGAACCAGTGGAAAAGGAATGCGGGCCGGTTCTCCAGCAACAGGCCGACGCGGTGGCCATGGCCGTAGCCCGCTTGCGCGTAGGCCGCGCGAAGGCGCTCGACCTCGGCGGCAGCCCCGCCCCAGCGAATGGCGCCTGCCGTAATGCCGTAGGCGGCTGCGGTCACCGATTCGGTGAACAGGAACTCGGCCTGTGGCGCGCGGGCCGCGGTGGCTGCGAAGACCTGGTGGACGGTGGCCCGGACTGTGGCGTCTTGCATTGCGTCCCTAGATGAAGAGCTGCACGGCCGGCAGCGCCGTGTCGCAGTTGAGCAGGTTGACGCGCTTGAGCGTCATGCGCAGCGCGCCGTCCTGCACCGTGAGGTGATGGAAGAAGGTGCCGACGTAGAACTGCAGTTCGTCGCCCTGCGATTCGGTGTAGTGGAATTCGGTGCGCACCACGAAGCGGTTGGCTTCGGCATCGAACTGCTCGACCACCGGCATCTGCAGCAGATGGTGGCAGCGGCTCGGCGGCTGCTGCGAAAAGGCACGCGGACTCTTGAGACGCTCGATGCGCAGGTCGCGCAGCAGCTTGTCCTCGTAGAGATGCGAGGTGTGGTTGAGGCCGTCTTCCTGGTCGGGAACCAGCGGCACCCAGTAGAAGGCATCGTCGGTAAAGAGCGCGTTCCACTCCTCGTAGCGGCGCGTGTCGAGCAGGTGCGCTTCGTTCACGACGAAATCGATCAGGACCTGGCGGGTGACTTCGATGCCGGCCATCACATGGTCTCCGTCATGCGCTGGACCCATGCGCGGTACTGGTTGCGCATCGGCAGCTCGTTGGTGCCGCCCGTGGTGATCTCTCCGCCCTTCAGCTCCGACGGGTCATAGTTGCGATGCAGGCTCACCCACTCGTTGCCGCTCGCGTGCAGGCCGGCCTGCATGCCGCGGTAGGCCTGCAGGTCGTCATGCCCCACCACCGAGAACGGCGAGTTGATGAGCCGGTTGTACATGGTGGTGCGCTGCAGCAGCTCGGGCGGCGCGCCCTTGAGGCGGAAGGTCCAGCTCTCGATCAGGGTCCTGTCGGCCGAGATCGGCTTGACCACGCGGATCGCCTGAATCGCGCCCTTGATCGTGAGGTTCGGGTAGTACACCGTGTTGTGGCGCGCCATGCCGAGGATCTGCGCGGTTTTTTCCTCGCCGTAGCGCGCCTTCATGGCGTCGTCATAGGCCGGGATGGCCTTGTACTTGCTGTGGATGCTGAAGTGCACGCCCGTGAAGCTGTGGCCGTTGTCGTAGGTGCGGATGCCCATGTCCTCGAAGAACTTGTAGTCGGACATGAAGGGCACGAACTGCTCGACCGCCATGGGCTTGGGCTCGTCGACGGGCTTGTCGGCCCACATGCGCTTGGCAGTGCCGGCCGAGGACTCGTGCGCCACCATGGGGTGCATGGTGTCGTTGAGGTTCTCGACGAACATCTTCCAGTTGCACTGGTGCATGAAGCGCAGGCAGCCGCCCGCGATCTCGAGTTCGCCCTCGGGCGAACGGTCGGCCATGTTGTCGATGGAGCTCAGCGAATCGCCGAAGTAGTCGTCGAAGTCCGGCCCCGCATCATTGATCTTCACGAAGATGAAGCCGCGGTGGCTGCGCACATGGCTGAGCGTGGTCAGTCCCTTGGCCGATTCGCACGCGTGCAGCTCGGTGTTCTCGTAGCCGGTCTTCAGCGGAATGGCGAGCAGCGCACCGTCGGTTTTGAAGGTCCAGGCGTGGTACGGGCAGCGGAAGAACTTGCCGGTGTTGCCGCAAGGTCCGTTCACCAGCCGCGACCCCTTGTGCGCGCAGCGGTTCATCATCGCGCGCACGCTGCCGTCGGCGTGGCGAACGACGATCAGCGGACGACCGGCGATCTCGTTGCTGATCCAGTCGCCGGGCTTCGGCAGCTGGCTCTCGTGGCCGACGTAGTTCCAGGTGTTGGCAAAGAAGTGCTCCTGCTCCAGCTCGAACAGTTCCTGGCTGGTGTACAGGTCGCGATGCACGCGGTCGTTCTGCACCAGCGCGCGGATGGCATCGGGGTTGTCTCTGTACGAGGTCATGGTTCTCGTGGCTCCTTCAGATATCGAGCACCAGGCGCGCACCCTTGGCACGCGAGATGCAGATCTGCATGACAGTGCCCTCCGCCTTTTCGCGGGCGGTCAGCACGTAGTCGCGGTGGTCGATCTCGCCTTCGAGCACGGGCGTGGCGCACACGCCGCATTCGCCGCGCTTGCAGTCGAACATCGGGTCGCAGCCGTGCTCGATCAGGCAGTCGAGGATGCTCTGGTCGGCCCGCACGGTGAAGCGCTGGCCCGATTGCGCGAGTTCCACCTCGAAGGGCTGGTCGCCCTCTTCCGCGACCGGCTCGGTGAAGAGCTCGAAGTGCACGCGGTCGTGCTCCCAGCCGCGCGCCTGGGTGCGGGCCAGCATGGCGTCGAGCATGAGCTTGGGACCGCAGACGTAGAGGCGGTCGCCGGCGGGCACGCCGTCGAGCAACGCGTCGATGTCCAGCGGTGCGCCGGCTTCGGCATCGGCATGCACGCGCAGGTCGTCGCCGAGCAGCGCCTGCAGTTCAGGCAAAAAGGCCATCAACTCGCGGCTGCGGCCGGCATAGTGCATGCGCACCGGGGCGCCCTCGGCGCGGCGGCGCGCGGCCATGGTGGCGAGCGGCGTGACGCCGATGCCACCCGCCACCAGCACCGAGCCGCCGGGGCCGGTGTGCAGCGGAAAGTCGTTCTTCGGCGCCTCGATGGCGAGGGTGTCGCCCTCTTTCAGCTGCTCGTGCATGAAGCGCGAGCCGCCACGGCCCTCGGCCTCCTTGCGCACGGCGATCACGTATTCCGTCGGCGCGTTGGTGGCGTTGCGCGCCGTTGCAAAGTTGATCAGCGAATAGTGGCGCCAGTCGGTCTTGCCGTCGGGCAACGAGACCTGCACGCGGATGTGGGCGCCCGCCGCAAAGCCAGGCAGCGCGCGGCCATCCTCGGCGTGCAGCCGCAGCATGCGGATCAGCGGATTGAGCTGGCGCGCTTCGGCAACGCGAAGCTGGAGCGTGGCGGTGGGAGCGGTCATCGTGCGTCCGTTGTGTCTCTTCAGGCCAATGCGTGCTGCGCCAGCGCAGCCTGCAGCTTGTGGCCGTGTTCGTCGGCCAGCGCCGCATCGCGCAGCTCGCGCAGCGTGGCCGGGGCCAGCGCCGCACCGGCGCGCTCGACCGCGCGCATCACGGTGTCGTAGTTGCGGATGCCGCGTTCGTGCGTGTCGCTGTAGCCCTTGACCAGGCGCTGGCACTGCGCGAGCTCGACGGCCAGTTCGGGGTTGCACTGCGCGGTGGCGGTAATGCGCTGCAGCCATTCCTCGATGCGGCGGTTCTCCTCCGCATAGCGCATGGTCGAGCGGCGCCAGCGCTTCATGGCGGCCACGGTGCGCAGCATCAGGTAGCCGCGCAGCGAGCTGGTCTGGATCACGCGGCCGCGCTGCGTGAAGCGCTCGACGATCTTCTTCGGCAGCGTGGAATTCATGAGCCAGCGGCCCAGGCCGCCCGGCAGTGTCTCGCAGATTTCCTGCAGGCGCGGATGCATGTACTCGTTGATGGCGAGCACCTGGCCGGGCTGCACTCGCGCCTCGCCGCGCACGCGCTCGAAGCGGGTGGCGCGGGTCTTGAGCGCGGCCACACGGGCCGTGTCTTCGTACGACATCCAGAGCGCGAGATGGCGCGCGGTTTCGCGCAGCAGCCGATGCTCGCCATGGCCCGGCAGCGCTGCGACGGCGGCCATGCGGTCGAGATACAGGCTGGCGTAGGCCATGTCCTGGTAGTCGATCAGGCGGCGCACGCCTTCGAGCAGCAAGTCGTGGGCTGCACCGGGAAACTCGCGCTGCACGCGCTCGACCAATGCGCGCACGGCCGGATGGCGCGGCTGCGGCGTTGGCACGGCAGCCACCGGTTCCGGCGGCGCCTCGCCGTCGTCGCCACCCTGCGCACGCGCAAACGCCGCACCAAAGGCCTTGAGGCTGGGCTTCACGCCCACGCCACCGCGCTCGATGGTGGCCTCGAACTGCGCGCGGCTGAACGGCAGCACGCCCGAGCCGGCCAGCGCGCCGAACAGCACGGCGCTGATCACGCTGCCCGCAGTTTCGGCGGCTTGCGCCATGTCGAAGCGGATGAAGCGCTTGGCGGCCCGCGCGGTGTGCGCGAGCAGCTGCGCGCTGTCGACGCGGCCGTCGCCGAGCGCGCTCTTCTCGGCGATCGAGAACACGCGGTGCGTGGAGGCGATCAACGTGGTGCGGTCGCTCGTGACGAGTCCGCGCTGCACCGCACGCCCCGCCTCCATGAGCTCCGACGCCAGCACCACGTCGACGTCGCCCGGCAGCGGCATCAGCGCGAGCACGGGACGGCCACCATCCGCCTCGGCCTGCGCATTGGGATACAGCTCGACGTAGTAGATGGTCGCGCCGGTGCGCTGCGCGACGCCGGGCACCGAGGTGGTCTGCGCGACGTAGCCATTGGCCTCGCCCATGTCGACGATCCAGTCGGCCAGCACGCCGCCGCCTTCCCCGCCCATGGCAAGGATCGCGATCTTTATCGGTTGCGCCTTGTTCGTCATCGCGTCAGAAGGCATAGGTTTCGCGGCGGCGCGCTTCGCCGCGCTGCAGCCAGCCGATGATGGCGCTGCGCAGGCGCTCGCGCAGCACATCCCAGCGGCTCGGGTTGCTCACGATCTGTGCCTTGTAGAACGAGGGGCACAACACCGCCGCATGCGAGACCTCCCCGCACACGCCGCAACCCACGCAGCTGTCGAGCACCGTCGCGACCGGGTCGGTGCGCAGCGGATCGGGGTTCGGCTTGATCGACAGCGACGGGCAACCCGACAGGCGGATGCACGAGTGGTCGCCAGTGCAGGTGTCTGAATCGACGCCGAACTTCTCGCGCACCATGCGCTTCCCGTCGGCGATGGCCTTGCGCACAAGCGGCTTCTCGCGGCGCTGCTTGTTGAGCATGCATTCCGATTGCGCGATCAGGACCTTGGGGCCCTTCTTCGTCGTGGTCAGCGCTTCTTTCAGCGCGTCGCGCATGCCGGCGACGTCGTAGGTGCGGCGCATCGTCTTCACCCACTCGACGCCCACGCCGCGCACGGCGCGCTCGATCTCGTGGCCGGTGCTGCGCGTCCTGTTGACGGCGTTCGACGAGAGGATGTCCTGGCCGCCCGTGGCCGAGGTGTAGTTGTTGTCGACGACGATGGTGAGGTTGTCGCTCTTGTTGAAGACGGAATTCGCCACGCCGCTGGTCAGGCCGTTGTGCCAGAAGCCGCCGTCGCCCATCATCGAGATCGCGCGCTTGCCTGCCGGCGCATTGAGCGCCGAGGCGCCGGCGCCGCCGAGCCCGTAGCCCATGGTCGTGTTGCCGATGTTGAAGGGCGGCAGGATCGAGAACAGATGGCAGCCGATGTCGGCGCTCACGTGGTGCGCACCGAGCTCGCGCTCGACCAGCTTCATCGCGCTGAAGATCGGGCGTTCTGGGCAGCCGGTGCAAAAGCCCGGCGGCCGGGCGTGCACGACGTCGCCAAGCGCGGAGGACGGCATGGCCGGCTCGGGTGCGGCATCGACGCCGATGGCGGCCACCTCCTTCAGCGGGATCACCTTGCGCACCGGCACGGGCACCGGCAGCGGCGTCAGGCGTTCGTAGCGCTCGCAGAAGCTGCGCGCGCCCTTCAGCAGTTCGGATGCGGTGTACTCGCCGGCCACGGGCAGCATGTCCTTGCCATGCAGCGCGGTGGTGGAGCCGGCCTGGCGCAGGATGGTCGCGAGATTCTGCTCGACGAAGTTGGGCTGGCCCTCTTCCACGACCAGCACCGCACGCTTGCCTTCGCAGAAGCGGATCACCTCGCTCTCGATGACGGGGTAGGCCACGTTCATCACGTAGAGCGGCACCTGGGTGTTGCCGTACACGTCGGCCAGGCCGAGCCGCTCGAGTGCGCGCAGCAGCGTGTTGTAGCTGCCGCCCTGCACGATGATGCCGATGTCGTCGGCGTCCTCGGAGAAGAATTCGTTGAGCTTGCGCTCCTCGATGAAGCGCACGGCCGCGGGCCAGCGGTCCCGCACCTTCTCCTGCTCGTGCACGAAGCTCGCGGGCGGCAGCACGATGCGGCCGACGTCGCGCTGCGGATTCTCGAGCGCGTCCTTGAGCGTGAACTTCGCGCGCCTGTTGTCGCCGGCAATGAAGTGGCCGTGCACGTGGCAGGCGCGGATGCGCAGCTGCAGCATCACGGGCGTATGGCTCGCTTCCGAAAGGTCGAAGCCCTGCTTCACCGCATCGACGATGCTCGGCAGGTTGGGCCGCGGATCGAGCAGCCAGATCTGCGACTTCATCGCGAACGCATGGCTGCGTTCCTGCATGATCGACGAGCCCTCACCGTAGTCCTCGCCCACGATGATCAGCGCGCCGCCGGTCACGCCGCCCGAGGCCAGGTTGGCCAGCGCGTCCGAGGCCACGTTGGTACCCACGGTAGCCTTGAAGGTGACGGCGCCGCGCAATGGATAGTTGACGGAAGCGGCCAGCGTGGCGGCCGCGGTGGCCTCGCTCGCGCTGTTCTCGAAGCGGATGCCCTGCTCGGCCAGGATGTCCTGCGCATCGGCCAGCACGTCCATCAGGTGCGAGATGGGTGCCCCCTGGTACCCCGCCACATAGGAAACTCCCGATTCGAGCAAGGCCTTGGTGACCGCCAGAATGCCTTCACCGCGAAACACATCTCCGCCAGAAAGCCGCAGCTTCTTGACTTCTTCGACGAACGAACGCTCAGCCATGTCGGTCCTTGTTCTCTCTCGTGGGACGGTGCGTGCAAGCTGCCGCACCGTGCTTTCTATAATGTTGACAAATGAATGTATCCACAATCATGAATTACCCTAGACATGCAAGCAGCGTGCCCGCGGCTGGTTCGAGGCGCTTGGCCGTGAGGTGCCTCCATGGCCGAGCCATCTCCTGAAACACATCGCTTCGTCGACGACTACCTGCCGGCGCTGCTGGCACAGGCCAGCCAGCTGATCTCCTCGGAGTTCCACGAGGTGGCGCGGCAGCAGGGCTTCTCGGTGTCCGAGTGGCGCGTGATGGCCTCGCTCGCGGGCAGCGAGCCGATCAGCATCGGCCAGCTCGCGCAGGTGACAGTGACCAAGCAGCCGACCGTCACGCGGCTGCTCGACCGCATGGAGGCACGCGGACAGGTCGAGCGGCTGCCCCATGAAAGTGATCGCCGCATCACGCTGGTGCGCATCACGCGCAAGGGCTTGAAGGCGGTGGAGCACCTGATGGAACTCGCGCGCGACCACGAGCGGCGCGTGCTCGAACCCTTCGGCCTGCGGCGCGCCGAAGAACTGAAGCAGACCCTGCGGCAGATGATCGACCTGCACGTGCATGTGCCGGTCGAGGAGCCGGAGGAAGACTAGGGCACCAGCACTGCGCGGCCGCGATGGCCGCGCTGCGCGATCCATTCGAGCGCCATGGCGGCATCGGCGAGCGCGAAGCTGCGCACCTCCAGGTGCAGGCGGCCGTCGGCCAGCCGCGCGAGCAGCTCGGGCGCCGCGGCTCGGCCGGCGGCTTCGCGCCTGAACATGTTGAGCGGCAGCAGCGACACGTCGCGCTGCAGGAAGTGCGCAATGTCCAGCTGCAGCGTGGGGCCTGCGGTGTAGCCGATGAGCACGGCACGCCCGCCGGGCCGCACGGCAGGCAAGGCCGCCGAAAGAACGCTGCCGCCGACCGTGTCGATCAGCAGGTCTGCACTCGCGGGCGGCGGGGCTTCGGCGTCCGGATCGACCGCCCTCACGGTGCAGCCAAGCTCGCGCGCCAGCTGCACGGCGAGCGAGCCCACCGCACCGCTCGCCCCCGTGACCAGCACCTGCTCGCCGCCCTGCAGCTTCGCGACTTCATGCAGCGCCACCCAGGCCGACGTGGTGGGCGAGAAGAACGCGGCGCCGACCGTCATCGGCAGTGCGTCGGGCAGCAGGCCGAGCGCTTCGTCGGGTGCATCGATCTGCTCGCACCAGGTGCCGTCGAACAGCGTGCCCAGGCCGCTGCCGCGCAGCCACACGCGCTGCCCGGCGGCAAAACGCCCGCTGGCGATGACGACGCCTGCGGCTTCCACGCCGGGCGTGTAGGGCAGCGGCGGATGGCGCAGGAAGCTGCCGCGCCACACGGTGCGGTCGATGTGGCCGACGGTGGCGGCCTGCATGCGCACGATAGTGCGGCCGGGCCGCGGCGCCGGGTCGGGCAGGTCTTCGAGCACGGGCACCGCGTCGAAGCCGTGGATGCGGATGGCTTTCATGAGGGCAGCGTCGAAAGAAAGTCGAGCACCGCCTGCGCGAAGGCTTCAGGCATCTGGTCCGGCAAGGGGACCATGCCGCCTTCGATGTCGACGATGCGTGCCTGCGGCAGGTGGTGCAGCAGCTCCTCTGCATGCGGGGCGGCAAACGGATCGGCGGTGGCGCGGATGATCAGCACGGGCTGCGTCACGCGGCCGATGCGCTCTTCCATGCGGTAGGACGCGACGGCGCGGTGCCCCTGCTCCACGCGATGGCCGACCTTCAATGCATCGCGCACGAAGGCCTCGAGCAGGTCGGGGCGCCCTTCGGGATAAAAGCCCTGGCGCTTTTGCCAGAGTGCGGCGAGATGGCTTCCGTCTTCGCTTGGGGCGACCTCGTCGATGGGCGGCCTCTCGGCCCTTGCGATGCGAAAGGCTTCGCCGGTGTACGGCGTGGACGACAGCACGAGGCTGCGCACGCGGTCAGGAAACGCCGCCGCGAGTTCGACCGCGATGACGCCGCCCGTGTGATGCCCCACCACGTCGGCCCGCGCAATGCCGAGTGAATCAAGCAGCTCGCAGGCCACGCGCGCCCACTGCGCGATGCCCGCGGGCACGCCGCCGTCCGCCGAATCGCCGAAGCCCGCGGTGTCCATGGCAATGGCGCGGTACCGCGCGCCGAGCAGCGGCAGCACCGCACGGTATTCGGCCCAGCTGCGCGGCGACTGGTGCAGCAGCAGCATGGCCGGCGCACTCGCATCGCCGCATGCCGCGTAGTGCACCTGCCCCACCGACAGGTCGGCAAAGGCGCGGCGGATCGTCACGGCAGCGTCTCGCTGGCCGGCGCGCGCCACAGGCCCGCGTGCTTCAACTCGCCGAGCGTGCGCGACAGCACGTCGCGCCGGTAGGCCGCGATGTCGCGGCCCTGGTAGTCGTAGAAGCCGCTGCCGCTCTTCAGGCCGAGCCGCCCTTCCTCGACCATGCGATCGACGATGGCCGGCGCGGTGTAGCGGCCCTTGTCGATCGAGGCCGACATCTCGCGGCTCGCGTGGTGCAGGATGTCGCAGCCGCCGAAGTCGATGAACTCGACCACACCGAGTGCGGCAAAGCGCAGGCCGAGGCCGTAGCGCGTGGCCTTGTCGATTTCCTCGGCGGTGGCGGCGCCCTCCTCGATCATGCGGGCCGCCTCGTTCATCACCAGCGCCTGCAGGCGCGGCACGATGTACCCGGGCGACGCGCCGCAGACCACGGGCAGCTTGCCGATGGCTTCCATCAGCGCCTTGGTGCGCGCGAGCACCGCGGCATCGGTGCCAGGATGGCAGCTGAGCTCCACCACGGGAATCACATAGGCCGGATTGAGCCAGTGCATGTTCAGGAAGCGCCCGGGCAGCCGCACCAGCGCCGCCAGCTGCGTCACGAGGATGCTGCTGGTGGTGGAGGTGAGGATGGCGTCGTCGCGGCAGTGGCGGTTGAGCTGCTCGAAGGCCTCGCGCTTGGCCTCCATGGTTTCGGGCACGCCCTCGAACACCAGCTCGGCGGCGGCCAGTGCCTGCGGCGCTTCGGCGGCGTTGACGAAGTCCACGCGCGCGGCGATCGACCGCACCTGTGCCGCGTCGATCACGCCGAGCTGCGCCAGGCCGGCGAGGCTGGCTTCGATCTCGGCCTGCGCTTCGTCCTGCAACCGCTGCCAGGCTGCATCGCTGCGCCGGCGCAGGTCGACCAGCGAGATGCGGTGGCCCGCGTAGGCGAAGGCGATCGCGATGCCGCGCCCCATGCGGCCCGCGCCAACGGCCGCGAAGCGGGGCAACGACATGCGCTCATTCACCATCGTGCAGCCTCTGCGCGAGCTGCGCCGCGCTCAGGTCGGCCAGGCCCAGGCTCTCGAAAGTGCGCGGACCGTAGCGCAGGTCGCGGCCGAGAAAGCCGCCGACGATCGCCAGCAGGCCGTGCGCGATGGGCGCGTCCACCCCCGCATGGCGCGCGGCCGAGGCCAGGAAGGCGAGGCCGAGCTCGGTGTCCTCGGTGATGTAGCGGTGCGTGTGCAGGTCGATGTTCTCGCGCCAGTCGCCCGACTTGACGAGCTGCTTGTGCGCGTCGCCGTACATCCACTGGTCGTTGTTGTAGTGGTCGGCCAGCGGATAGTGCGGCGCGCGCTGCCCGAAGGCTTCGCGCACGGCCATGCGCTCCTGGTCGAGCCGGTCGGTCACGTCGCGCACGGCGCGCTGCGTGCCTTCGTTGTGGATGTCCCAGCGCTCGAAGTGCTGCAGCGGCGCGGCGTTCATCACCATCAGCGGCGGGTGGATGACGGGGCCGGCGTTCATGAGCGCGCCCGAGAGCGCATTGCCGCAGCCATGCACCGCCGGGTAGGCGCGGCGGATCAGCTCGATGGCCTCGGCCTCCTTGCGCGCCGGGTAGACGCCGGTCGGCAGGCGGATGGCGCGGATCGTGACGTTCACCTCGCGCTCGCCGTGCTTGCGCGCGAGGTACGGCAGGGTGCCGGTCTCGGCCCAGGCCACGTCGGCGCGGCTGCCGGCCTGCTTCACTGTCCTTGCCATCACATAGCTGCCGAAGGTGCCCGGCGGCAGGAAAACGACCTGGCCGTCGGCCAGGTGCGGCGCCATGGCCAGCGCGATGTCGTGCTGGGCGATGGCGGGCGTGGGAATGACGATCAGCTCGGCGCCCTGGAGCGCCGCGGCGATGTCGGCAGTGGCCAGCGCCAGCGGCACCTCGCGCGCGCCGCCGGCGTCTTTCAGCGTGATGGCGCCGGCCTGCACCACCGGCTGGAGCGCGGCCGCATCGCGGCGCCACAGGCGCACCTCATGGCCGGCTTCGGACAGGTCCGCGGCGGCCGCATAGGCGCCGTGGCCACCACCAAGAATCGCAATTTTCATGTTCGAACTTTGAAAGGCAGACGTCGATGAACCGGCAGCCGCGGTGCGGACCGGGGAAGCAATGCCTCAATACATTACTTTTCATCGATTCATGTGTCAATCAAGTTTCGCGCCCATATTCCCCGCGGAAACCCGCAATGAAAAAAGCCCGCGCTTCTTGCGAAGCGCGGGCTTTTTTTGGGGCGAGCGGCCGGCTGGCCGCCCTGCAATGGATCAGCGCGTGGGCTTGAACGCACGCTTTTGGGCGTCGCGCGGCACGAACACCTTGCCCGGGCCGCCATGGCCTGCGCCATTGCCGCGCGGTGCGAAACCTTCGCGCGGAGCAAAGCCTTCACGGGGCGCGAAGCCGCCGTCGCCGCGGCCACCGCCGTGGTGACCCTGGCCGTGGCCGCCGCGCGGGGCGCTGTCGCCCCAGCCCGGCTTGCGGCCGTAGCCACCGCCATTGCCGCCATCGTCACGGCCGCCGCCGAAGCCGGCGTTGTTGCCGCCCTGGAAGCCGCGCGGACCCGGTGCGGCCGGACCGCGTGCGTTGCGGTCGTTGAAACCGCTGGCACCGGCGTAGCCGCCGCTGTTGCCGCCGCGGTAACCACCGCCGCCGCCATTGCCGAACTTGCGGTCGCGCGACTGGTTGTCGCCGCGGCCGCCGCGGTACTCGCCCATCGGCGGACGCGATTGCGGCATGCGCTGCTGCGGCTCGAGGCCGGCCACCACTTCGGCCTTGAACTGCTGGCGGCTGTATTGCTCGATGTCCATGATCTTGCGGCGATCGCGGAACTCGGCAAAGGTGATGGCCAGGCCGTCGCGGCCTGCACGGCCGGTGCGGCCGATGCGGTGGGTGTAGTCCTCGGCCTTCATCGGCAGGCCGAAGTTGAAGACGTGGGTGATGGTGGGCACGTCGATGCCGCGGGCGGCCACGTCGGTGGCCACCAGGATCTGCACCTGGCCCTGGCGCAGCGCCATCAGGCGGCGGTTGCGCAGGCCCTGGCTCAGGGCGCCGTGCAGCGCGACGGCACTGAAGCCTTCTTGCTGCAGGTCATTGGCGAGACCGTCGCACTCGACCTGCGTGCTCGCGAACACGATGGCCTGGTTGATGCTGGTGTCGCGCAGCCAGTGGTCGAGCAGCTTGCGCTTGTGCTGGCTGTTGTCGGCCCAGTACAGCGACTGCTTGATGTTGGCGTGCTTCTCCTGCGGGCTGTCGATGGTGATGCGCTGCGGCTCGCGCATCACGCGCTGGGCCAGCTGCTGGATGCGCGGCGCGAAGGTGGCGCTGAACATCATGGTCTGCTGGCGCTCGATGGTGAGCTGGTTGACTTCGGCCAGGTCGTCGGCAAAGCCGAGGTCGAGCATGCGGTCAGCCTCGTCGACCACCAGGAACTTGACCTGGTCGAGCTTGAGTTGCTGCGAGCGCTGCAGGTCGAGCAGGCGGCCGGGCGTCGCCACCACGAGGTCGGCGTTCTGCAGCTTGGCGATCTGCAGCTGGTAGGGCATGCCGCCCACCACGTTGGCCACGCGCAGGCCGCGGCAATGGCGAACCAGCTCGATGGCATCGTGCGCCACCTGCTGCGCGAGTTCGCGCGTCGGGCAGAGGATCAGGGCGCCGGGTGTGGCGGCCTTGAAATGGCGCGCGTTGGTCGGGTCCTTGCGCTTGGGCTTCTTCGGCACGGCTTCGCCGCGGGCAGCGGCTTCGGCCGCCAGGCGCTGGAATTCGGCCTTGGCTTCGGCTTCCGCCTCGGCCTGGCGCTTGAGCAGCGTGTGCAGCACGGGCAGCAGGAAGGCGGCGGTCTTGCCCGAGCCGGTCTGGCTCGAGACCATCAGGTCGACGAAGCGGGCCTTGCCGTCCTGGCCGGCTTCAGCGCCCATCGCGAGCGGGATCACCTTGTCCTGCACGGTGGTGGGCTGGGTGAAGCCAAGGTCGGCCACGGCGGCGATCAGTTCGGGTGCGAGGCCGAGCTTGATGAAGCCATTGGGCGCGCGGGCTTCTTCGGCCACGGCTGCTTCAGGCGCTGCGGCGTCGAGCGCCTCGAGGATCGGCGCTTCGGACACGGTGTCCGGGGCGGCGATGAATTCGTTGTTGTTGGTGGATTGCACAGGCGCGAACTCGCCCTGCGCTTCAAAAGCGTCGGTCATGTAGATATCAATCTCAAACGCGAGCGCTGCCGTGGGCGGCGCCCCGTTGGTGGTTAAAAACATCAACCATCCAACGACATTCAACTTCTGGCTTCCGCCGGAGGCTGCGGCCCTTTTTGATCAGCGGATGCGATCGGGCGCGGTGTGCAAGATAGGGAGATGCAAGAGACGCTGACCGGAAAATCCCCCAGATCAGCGAAGCCATCGATTATGGCACGACTCGGGGTTTTTACCTAATCCGTCAATTTCAAAAAGGTTTCCCTGTAGTGCGCGAGCTCCTCGATGGACTCGTGCACGTCGGCCAGCGCGGTGTGCGCCTGCTGCTTCTTGAAGGCACTGTAGGCGGAGGGCTTCCAGCGCTTGGCCAGCTCCTTCAAGGTGCTGACATCGAGGTTGCGGTAGTGGAAGTACGCCTCCAGCTTGGGCATGAACTTGACCAGGAAGCGCCGGTCCTGCCCGATGGTGTTGCCGCACATCGGCGAACCGCTCCTGGGAACATAGCGGGCCACGAATTCCAGCAGCTGCTGCTCGGCGGCGGCTTCGTCCAGCGTGGAGGCCTTCACCTTGTCGATCAGGCCGCTGCGCCCGTGCGTGCCCTTGTTCCAGGCGTCCATGGCGTCGAGCACCGCGTCGCTCTGGTGGATGACCAGCACGGGGCCGTCGATGCGGGGGGTGAGGTCGGGGCCGGTGACAACCACGGCGATCTCGAGCAGGCGCTCCTTCTCGGGGTCGAGGCCGCTCATTTCGCAGTCGAGCCAGACCAGGTTCTGGTCGCTTTTCTTGAGGACAGGGAGGGTTGCGACGGTCGTGGGGTCAAGGGATTCGGACATGGCTGGATTGTCGTCGAAGGCCTGCGCCGGCCGGACCCGAGGGCTAAACTCGCCAGTCATGTCCTATTCGCTCATCTTCACCACTGCCTTCGCCGTTGCACTGGTCGCGGGCCTGCTCGTGAAGTTCTGGCTCGCCTCGCGGCAGGTGCGCCACGTGGCGCGGCACCGCGGCGCGGTGCCGGCGGCTTTCGAACACACCATCAGCCTTGCCGCCCACCAGAAGGCGGCCGACTACACCATTGCCAAGGCGCGCTTCGGCCTCGTCGAAATGGCCTGGAGCACCGCGCTGCTGCTGGGCTGGACGCTGCTGGGCGGGCTCGACGCGCTCAACCGGCTGCTGCTGGCTTGGCTCGGCGGCGGCATGGTGCAGCAGCTGGCGCTGCTGGCAGCCTTTGCGGTCATCGGCGGCCTGCTCGAACTGCCCTTCACGCTCTGGCAGACCTTCAGGCTCGAGGAGCGCTTCGGCTTCAACAAGATGACATTGCGCCTCTGGCTGGCCGACACGCTCAAGTCGACGGCGCTCGGCGCCGCGATCGGGCTGCCGATTGCGGCGCTGATCCTGTGGCTCATGGGCGCGGCCGGCACCACCTGGTGGCTCTGGGCCTGGGCCGTGTGGATGGGCTTCAACCTGCTGGGGATGCTGGTGTATCCCACCTTCATTGCGCCGCTGTTCAACAAGTTCAAGCCGCTCGACGACCCCACGCTCAAGGAACGCGTGACGGCGCTCATGAAGCGCTGCGGCTTTGCCGCCAAGGGCCTGTTCGTGATGGACGGCAGCACCCGCAGTGCCCACGCCAATGCGTACTTCACCGGCTTTGGGGCCAGCAAGCGCGTGGTGTTCTACGACACGCTGCTGCGCCAGCTCGACGCGGCCGAAGTCGAGGCCGTGCTCGCGCACGAACTCGGCCACTTCAAGCACCGCCACATCGTGAAGCGCCTCGTTGCGATGTTCGCGCTGAGCCTGGCGGGCTTCGCACTGCTGGGCTGGGTGTCGACCCAGGCCTGGTTCTACACGGGGCTCGGCGTGCAGCCCAACATGGCGGCAACGGCGCCCAACGATGCACTCGCGCTGCTGCTCTTCATGCTCGCGGTGCCGGTGTTCGGCTTCTTCGTCGCGCCGCTGCCCGCACGCCTGTCGCGCAAGCACGAGTTCGAGGCCGATGCCTATGCGGTGGCGCAAACCAGCGGTGCCGATCTGTCGGCCGCCTTGCTCAAGCTCTACCAGGACAACGCGTCGACGCTCACGCCCGACCCGGTGTTCGTCAAGTTCTACTATTCCCACCCCCCGGCCTCCGAGCGCCTCGCGCGCATGACGGCGGCCTGAAGAAGACATTTGCCGGAAAGCCCAGACCATGAGCAGCATGTTCAAGCCCAAAGACTGGAAAAACATCCCCCGCAAGGCACTGAGCGCCACCGAGATCGTCTCCGGCCTCGCCAAGCTCGATGGCTGGAAGCTCGACGGCGACGGTGCCAATGTGGCAATCGAGAAGACCTTCAGCTTCGCCGACTACTTCGAGACCATCGCGTTCGTGAACGCGCTGGCCTTCATTGCCCACACGCAGGACCATCATCCGGACCTGTCGGTGCACTACAACCGCTGCGTGGTGCGCTTCAACACGCACGACGTGGGCGGGCTTTCGAGCACCGACTTCGAATGCGCGCGCCAGGCCAATGCGCTGGTCGCTGCCAGTCCGGCACCGTGATGAGGAAACCCGCCGTTGGCTAAGCCGGGCCGCACTCCCGCCAAGGGGGCCGGCACCTCCGCGCGCATTCTTCACGACGGCCTGGTGATCGCGAGCCACGGCCGCCATTGCCTCGTCGAAACGCCCGCAGGCGAGCGGCTGATCTGCCATCCGCGTGGCAAGAAGAGCCAGGCCGTGGTCGGCGACCGCGTGCGCTGGCAGGCCAGCGAAGACGAAGGCACCATCGAGGAAGTCGTGCCGAGGCGCAACCTCTTCTATCGGCAGGACGAAATCCGCACCAAGTCGTTCGCGGCCAATCTCGACCATGTGCTGATCCTGATCGCGGCGGAGCCGGAGTTCTCGGAGCATCAACTCGCGCGCGCGCTCATTGCCGCCGAGGCCGAACGCATCACGCCGATCATCGCGCTCAACAAGAGCGACCTGGCCGAGCCCTTCGAGCGCGCATGGAACAAGCTCGCGCCCTACCGCCGCATGCACCATGGCGTGCTGCCGCTCTCGCTCAAGGCGTCGGGCGAGGCCGACTACGCATCGCTCATGAAGCTGCTCGCGGGCAAGAGTACGCTGGTGCTGGGGCCCTCGGGCGCCGGCAAGAGCACGCTCATCAACCTGCTGGTGCCCGGTGCCACTGCGTTGACCGGTGAAATCTCGCAGGCGCTGAATTCGGGCAAGCACACCACCACCAGCACCACCTGGTACTGGGTGGACGAGGCGCGCACCACCAGCCTGATCGATTCGCCGGGCTTCCAGGAATTCGGCCTCAATCACATCGCGCCGATGCAGCTCGCGGGCCTGATGCCCGACATTGCCGCGCATGCGAACGACTGCAAGTTCTACAACTGCACCCACCTGCACGAGCCGGGCTGCGGCGTGATCGCGAACGTGGACGCACCCGGCAAGCCGGGGCCGATCAGCGCCACGCGCTACAAAATCTATGGCGAACTCTTCGCCGAGCTCAGTCAGTCGCGCTACTGAACGCCCAGGATCGATTCGAGCGCCTGCACCAGTGCCCCGCACTGCTCCCGCGTGCCGATGCTGATGCGCAGGTACTGCGCGATGCGCGGCTGCCTGAAGTGCCGCACCAGCACCGCGCGCTCGCGCAGCAGCGCCGCCAGCTCGGCGGCGTCGCGCTCCGGATGGCGCGCGAACACGAAGTTGGCTTGCGAAGGCAGCACTTCGAAGCCCAGGTCTTCGAGCTGCAGGCTGAGGCCTTCGCGGGTATCGACGACCTTGTCGCGCGTGGTCTGGAACCAGGCCTCGTCTTCGAGCGCGGCCACCGCACCGGCCGTGGCAAGCCGGTCGAGCGGATAGGAGTTGAAGCTGTCCTTGACGCGCACCAGTGCCTCGATCAAGTGCGCCTGCCCGCAGGCAAAACCGACCCGCAGGCCGGCCAGCGAGCGCGACTTGGACAAGGTCTGCACCACCAGCAGGTTCGGATATTTGCCGACGAGCGGCAGCGCGCTCTCGCCGCCGAAATCGACGTACGCCTCGTCGACCAGCACCACGCGCTCGGGGCAGGCCGCGAGCAGCTGCTCGATGCGCGCGAGCGGCAGCCCGATGCCCGTGGGCGCATTCGGGTTGGCGATCACCAGGCCTGCGCAGCCGCTGCGGGCGCGGGCTGCCATGGCATCGACGTCGATGCGCAGGCCTTCGTCGACCGGCAGCAGCTCGCAGCCGATGCCGTAGAGCTGCGCATAGACCCGGTAGAAGCTGTAGCTCACATCGGGCATCAGCAGCGGCTCGGCCTGCTGGAAGAAGGCGAAGAAGGCGTGCGCCAGCACCTCGTCCGAGCCGTTGCCCGCAAAGACCTGGCCATCCAGCAGGCCGGCCTGCCGCGCCACCGCTTCGCGCAGCGCGAGCGAGGCGGGGTCCGGATAGCGCTCCAGGCCGTTCGCTGCGGCCTGCTGGATGGCGTCGATGGCCCGCGGCGACGGCGGGTACGGGTTCTCGTTGGTGTTGAGCTTGACGAGGTTGGCGATGCGCGGCTGCTCGCCGGGCACATAGGGTTCGAGCGCGGCGATGCGCGGGCTCCAGAAGGCCGGTACGGGGGCGGTCATGATTTCTGGGGGACCGCCGCTCAGCCGAGCAGGCGGGCCAGCGTGAGCAGGGCCAGCAGCACCATCCACATCACCACCGAGCGCCACACCAGGCCCACCACGCTGCGCAGGTGGCCGGGCTCGGGCTCGCGGCCCGGCGTGCTGCCGCTGTCGAGGCGGCGGCCATCGGCCATCGAATCGCCGGCCTGCGCGCGCGGCAGCGGATCGGTGACCGGGATCGGACTCAGCGCGCCGCCGCCCAGGCGCACATTGACGGCGCCCGAGGTCGCCGCGAGGATCACGCCGTCGTTCTCGCTCGGAAAGCGCCGCGCGTCGTTGCGCCAGCAGTCGATCGCCTCTTCGAAGCTGCCGACGACGGCAAAGCCCAGTGCGGTGATGCGCGCGGGCAGCCAGTCGATCGCGTGCCACGCGCGCTCCGCGGCCCGCTGCACCGAGACGCTCGAGGGCTGCACCGCCGCGCCATTCTTGTGGTGCCAGTAGCGCGAGACGAATTCGCTCATGCGATAGAACACCGCACCGGCCGGCCCCAGGCCGAGCGCGGCCAGCACCGAGAACCAGGCCAGCACGCCGAACACATGGCGGTGCGCCGCAATCACCGAATGCTCGATCACGTGGCGGACGATCTCGCTGCGTGGCAGCTCGGCCGCATCGACGCCCTGCCAGTGCGCCAGCAGCGAGCGCGCGAGCGGCTCGTCGCCTTCGTCGAGCGCATCGCGGATGTCCGTGAAATGGTGGCTGAACTGCCGGAAGCCGAGCGTGACGTAGAGCACCGCAATGCTCCAGAGCACCGCGAACGGCAACCCCAGCGTGAACACCAGCAGCAGGTGGATGCCCAGCGTCATCAGCGTGGGCATGAGCACCGCAAGGCCCCATGCAACCCATCCGTGGTGCGGCTTGCCTGCGTCGAAATTGCGGCTGGTCCAGCGCGTCCAGGCCAGCACGCCGCCGTACACCGGGTTGTGGGAGGCGAGCGGCCTCACCTGCTCGATCAGCAACGCACACAGGATGGCAAAGAAGCTCATCCTTCGATGATAGCGAGGGCGCCTGCCGCGACTCGCCCCGGGGCGAAGTCAGGCGCTGAGGAAACGATAGAGATTGCGCAGCATGCCCGCGGTGGCGCCCCAGACGAAGCGCTCTTCGGTCCCGTCCCGGTAGGGCATCGAATACCACTCGCGGCGGGTGCCGTCGGGCGCGGGCACGGTATGGCGGCGATGGTTGGCCGGGTCCATGAGCCAGGCCAGCGGCACCTCGAAGGCCAGCGCCACTTCGTAGGGGTTGATGGTGAGCTCGAATTCGGGCTTCACCAGCGCGACCACGGGCGTCACGATGAACGAGGTGATGGTGGTGTAGGTCGGAAGGCTGCCAAGCACTTCGATGTACTGGGCCGAGAGTCCCACTTCTTCCCAGGCCTCGCGCAGTGCGGCCGCCGCGATGTTGGCGTCCTCGGGGTCGACGCGCCCGCCCGGAAACGCCACCTGCCCCGAATGATTGGACAAATGCGCCGTGCGTTCGGTCAGCAGCACGGTAGCGCCTTGCGGGCGCTGCACGATGGGCACCAGCACGGCCGCCTGCGCCGGGACACGGTCGGTCAGGCGCGGCTCGCGCCGCAATTCGGGCGTCCACTCGGGCGGCGCGGCAAAGCGCCTGCGCAGGGCCTCGGTGGTCAACTGCGCGGTGGCCACGGCCGGCAGGCCGTCGGGGCCGCCGACCACAGGCGCCTCGCGCGGGTCGAACGGCAGCAGCGTGGGCGGCACCACGGCATTGACGGGTTCGACGGGAGCGAATTGCATGGGGGCGGTGGAGTGGGTCAAGTGAGAGAGTTTCAGTGAAAGAGTAGAGCGTAAAAAGGCCGCGCTGTCTTTTTGCAAGAAGCGTGCACGGCGCACAACGCAAAAAGCCGCCAGAGCGGCGGCTTTTTGCACGGCAGGAAAAGGCAGCTTACTTGGCGGCCGATGCTGCTTGCGACTTGCCCGGCAGCTTTTCCTTGATGCGTGCCGAACGGCCGCTGCGCTCGCGCAGGTAGTACAGCTTGGCGCGGCGGACATCGCCGCGGCGCTTGACTTCGATGCCGGCGATCAGCGGGCTGTAGGTCTGGAACGTACGCTCCACGCCTTCGCCGCTGGAGATCTTGCGCACCGTGAAGCCGCTGTTGAGGCCGCGATTGCGCTTGGCGATCACGACGCCTTCGTAGGCCTGCACGCGCTTGCGGGTGCCTTCGACGACGCTCACGCTGACGATGACCGTGTCACCGGGCATGAAATCGGGGATCTTCTTGCCGAGGCGGGCGATTTCTTCCTGCTCGAGGGTTTCGATGAGGTTCATGATTTCCTGATATTCGATCGTGCTCGCGCTACACAAAAGGCGCCTTTGGATCTATTGCTGAACGCAATAAAAGCCAGGCGCGGCCGGGCAGAGGATCGGGGAACCGAAGATTATAGCTTTTTTTTCAGGACCGCCTCATCGGCCTTGCTCAAGCGGCCGGCGGCGCGTGCGGCGGCAATCAGGTCGGGGCGCCGGGCGGCGGTGATGGCCAGGCGCTGGTCGCGGCGCCAGCGCTCGATCTGCACGTGGTGCCCCGACAGCAGCGGGGCCGGCACGCCCTGCCCGTTCCATTGCTCCGGCCGGGTGTAGTGCGGGCAGTCGAGCAGGCCGTCGAGCGAAGGATTGAAGCTGTCCTGTACGTGGCTGGCCTCGTCGCCCAGCACGCCGGGCTGCAACCGCGCCACGGCATCGAGCAGGGCCATGGCCGCGATCTCGCCGCCCGAGAGAACGAAATCGCCGAGGCTGATCTGGTGCGTCACGCGCGTGTCGATGAAGCGCTGGTCGATGCCTTCGTAGCGGCCGCAGACCAGCACCGCGCCTTCGCTGGCCGACCAGCGCTCGACCGCTTCGTGGCGCAAGGTTTGGCCGATCGGGGAGAACAGCACGACCGGCGCCTGGGAACCGCGCGCGGCCAGCGCCGCGTCAAGGCAGGCCGACAACGGCTCGGCCATCATCACCATGCCGGGGCCACCGCCAAAGGGCCGGTCATCGACGCGCTTGTAGTTGCCCTGCGCGAAGTCGCGCGGGTTCCAGAGCACGACCTCGACCTGCTTCGACTCGTAGGCGCGGCGCGTCACGCCACTGGCCATGAAGGGCGCGAACAGCTCGGGAAACAGCGTGAGGACGTCGAAGCGCATGCGCGCAAGCCCCAGATCAGAAATCGGGTTGCCAGTCGACCGTGATAAGGCGGCCGGCCAGGTCGACCTTGTCGACGAAGACCGAGACGAAGGGCACCATGCGTTCGATGGCCTTGCCGTCTTCCTCGGCCGCGAGCACCAGCGTGGTCTGCGGACCGGTGGCGAGCAGTTCGCGCACCGTGCCGAGCGCCACGCCTTCGCGGTTGACCACCGACAGGCCGATCAGGTCGACCCAGTAGTACTCGTCGTCGCCGGCCGTCGGAAAGCTCGAGCGCGGCACGAACACGCGCGCGCCGCGAAGCGCCTCGGCCGCATTGCGGTCGGGCACGTCCTCGGACGAGGCGACGATGCAGTCGGAATGTTCCTTGGCTTCGCGGATCGCGAGCCGGAAAGCTGCGGTTGCCGAGGCTCCGGGAGCCTGTAGGAACCAGCGCTTGGAAGAAAAAAGCGCCTCGGGCTGGGCGCTGTGGGGCAGGACCTTGAACCAGCCCTTGATGCCCCATGCATCGGCGATGCGCCCTACCTCGACCGCATCCGCCGGCAATTCGGCGGCTTCGAGTGCGGGCAGCATTGGCGTGCCGGACGGCTTAAGCCGCCGCCTTGGGAGCCGCTGCAGCGGCTTGCTTGATCAGGCGCAGGACCGTGGGCGAGGCTTGTGCGCCGACGCTCTTCCAGTAGGCCAGGCGGTCCTGGGCAATACGGATGCTTTCTTCGTTTTCCTTGGCGGTCGGGTTGTAGAAACCCAGGCGCTCGATGAAACGGCCATCGCGGCGAACGCGCTTGTCCGACACGACGATGTTGAAGAACGGACGGCCTTTGGAGCCGCCGCGGGAAAGTCGAATGACGACCATGATTTATCCTTGGGTGGTGCAGCAAGCCCGTTTTTTGACAAGAGGCCCGCTCACAGTGTTCTTTCAACGTCGAGACACGCGACATGGCCACCCGGCCAGCGACACGCTGAAAAGCCTGCGATTATAGCCCGACCTGCGTTTTCTCCGAATTTCCGCGCTTGCCGCATTCTGCTTGCCACCTGCATGACCCTCACCATCCGCCCCAGCCGCGACGAAGACATCGCGGCCGTCACGGCCATCTACGCCCACCACGTGCTCAACGGCACCGGCACCTTCGAGACCGAGCCTCCCTCGGCCGAGGACATGGCCGCGCGGCGCGCCGACGTTCTTGGCAAGAGCCTGCCCTACCTCGTGGCCGAAGAAAACGGCGAGGTGTTGGGTTTTGCCTACTGCAACTGGTTCAAGCCCCGCCCGGCCTACCGCTTTTCGGCCGAAGACTCGATCTACATCTCCGAAGCCGCACGCGGCAAGGGCCTGGGCGCCCGGCTGCTGGCCGCCCTCTCGCAGGCCGCCGAAGCGGCGGGCGTGCGCAAGCTGATCGCCGTCATCGGCGATTCGGCCAATGCCGGCTCGGTCGGCGTGCACCGCAGCCAGGGCTTCACGCACGTGGGCGTGCTCAAGGACTGCGGCTGGAAGTTCGGCCAATGGCGCGACGTGGTCCTGATGGAAAAAGTGCTGGGCGAAGGCAGCACCACCCAACCCGAATGAAAAACAAGACCATTGCCGCCTGGCTCTCCTTCCTGGGCGGCCCGCTGGGCCTGCACCGCTTCTACCTTCGCGGCATGGGCGACTGGCTCGGCTGGCTGCTGCCCATTCCCACGGCGCTGGGCCTGTACGGCATCGAGCGCGCGCGCATGTACGGCCTGGACGACGGCTGGAGCTGGGTGCTGATTCCGCTGCTGGGCTTCACCATCGCGGGATGCGCGCTGACGGCCATCGTCTACGGCCTCATGACGCCCGAGAAGTGGAATGCCCGATTCAACGGCAGCGCGCCTTCGGACGCCGCGCCGGGCCGCACGAACTGGGCCACGATCGGCGCCGTGGTGCTGGCGCTCCTGTTCGGCACCACGGTGCTGATGGCCAGCATCGTGTTCAGCTTCCAGCGCTACTTCGAACACCAGGTCGAGGAAGGCCGGAAGATTTCGCAGTAGCTGGCCGCTGCGCGCGCCGGAAGCTCAGAAAAGCTGCAGGCTGAGCCAGTAGGCGATGGCGGCCACGAAAGCCGACGCCGGGATCGTGAAGATCCAGGCCCAGACGATGTTGCCCGCCACGCCCCAGCGCACCGCGCTTGCGCGCTGCGCCGAGCCCACGCCGACGATGGCACCGGTGATGGTGTGAGTGGTCGACACGGGAATGCCCAGCGCGGTGGCCAGGAACAGCGTGAGCGCACCGCCGGTCTCGGCGCAGAAGCCGCCCACAGGCTTGAGCTTGGTGATCTTCTGGCCCATGGTCTTCACGATGCGCCAGCCGCCGAACATGGTGCCCAGCGCAATCGCGGCGTAGCAGCTCACGATGGTCCAGGTCGGCGGGCTCGAGTCCGTGGCCGAGGCATAGCCGGTGGCGATCAGCAGCATCCAGATGATGCCGATGGTCTTCTGCGCGTCGTTGCCGCCATGGCCCAGGCTGTAGGCGCCGGCGGACACCAGCTGCAGCCGCCGGAACCAGCGGTCGATGCGCGACGGCGTGGCGCGCCGGAAGCCCCAGGCCACCAGCACCATCATCATCGAGCCCAGCACGAAACCGAGGAAGGGCGAAACGAAGATGAAGGCCACGGTCTTCCAGATGCCCGACGCCACGAGGCCGCCGGTGCCGGTCTTGGCGATCACGGCGCCCACGATGCCGCCGATCAGCGCGTGCGACGAACTGCTCGGGATGCCGTAGTACCAGGTCACGAGGTTCCAGCTGATGGCACCCACGAGCGCACCGAAGACCACGTGCACATCGACCACGCCCGGCTGGGCAATGCCCTTGCCGACCGTCGCCGCCACGCTCAGGTGGAAGATGAAGATCGCGATCAGGTTGAAGAAAGCCGCGAACAGCACGGCATGGCCCGGCTTGAGCACGCCGGTGGACACCACGGTGGCGATAGAGTTCGCCGCATCGTGGAAGCCGTTCATGAAGTCGAACAGGATCGCGAGCGCGACCAGCACCATCACCACCCAGAGGGCGACCTGAACCGTTGCCATCGATGGTTACCGCTCAGGAATTCTCGAGGACGATGCCCTCGATGACGTTGGCCACGTCCTCGCACTTGTCGGTGATCGTCTCGAGCAATTCGTAGATTGCCTTGAGCTTGATCACCTCGCGCACGTCGGGCTCCTCGCGGAACAGCTTGCTCATGGCGCTGCGCATCACGCGGTCGGCATCCGACTCGAGGCGGTCGATCTCCTCGCAGGTCTTGAGCGTGGCCTCGGCCACCGCCGGATCGGCGATCTTGCCGAGGAACTTGACGGCGTCCTTCAGGCGGTCGCAGCACTTCACGCTCAGGGCGGTGAGGCGCACGATCTCGTCGGTCATGTGGCGCACGTCGTACAGCGCCATGGTCTCGGCCGAGTCCTGGATCAGGTCGGCCACGTCGTCCATGGTGTTGATGAGCTTGTGGATCTGCTCGCGGTCGATCGGCGTGATGAAGGTCTTGTGGATCAGCCGGTTGACGTCGTGCGTGACGCGGTCGGCCGCACGCTCGGCATTGTCGACGTCGCGGTTGTACTGCTCGCGCAGATGCACGTCGTTGTAGTTGGCCACGAGTTGCTCGAACGCCCGCGCCGCTTCGACGATGCGCTCGGCGTGCTGGTTGAACATCTCGAAAAAATTCCCCTCGCGGGGCAGCAGCTTGCCGAACATGGCGCTCTCCTGGGTTCGCGGCTGCCACAAATGCGTGACAACGTCATGAAAAACCGCGCAAGTGTAATGGGCGCAGCAAAGCCGGCCGAGCAACAGGGGTCACCGCCCCCGGCCGCTCAGTCGCGAATCCGCTCGATCACCTGCGAGGAAACGCGGGCAAGCGCCGCGCGCGGCACCTTGTCGGGCGCGATCTCGGCGAGCGGCTTCAGCACGAAGGCGCGGTCGCGCATGCGCGGGTGCGGCAAGGCCAGCGCAGGCGTGTCCTTGATCGCGTTGCCGTGCATCAGCAGGTCGAGGTCGAGCGTGCGCGGGGCATTGGGAAAGGGCCGTTCGCGGCCGGCCTGCGCCTCGAGCAGGTGCAGCTCGGCCAGGAAAGCCTCGGCCGTGAGCCCGGTCCGCACAGCCACCACGGCATTGATGAAATCGGGCCCGGCCGCATCGACCGGCGCGCTGCGGTAGAGCGACGAGCGCGCCGTCACCACGGTGCGCTCGATGGTGCCGATGGCGTCCATGGCCGCCTTCACGGCAGCCTGGGCGTCGCCCAGGTTGGCGCCGATGGCGACGAAGGCCTGCACGGTCGGATAGTCCTCGCGCGTGCGGCGGGCGGGCGCACCGGCAGGCCCGGCCCTGCCCGCGCGCCGCGCGGGCGCCGGCCCGCTGC